>JABSRR010000165.1 GCA_013215025.1 Pseudomonadales bacterium | reverse complement strand
AATCTTTTCTACTAATGGTAAGAACTAAGTTCCATAACTTCAAGGCACTTAAAAAGTCTTTAAAATCATTTGGTAACTCTGAGCTTATTGATGCAGGTAAGCCTGCTTACATCAAAGCATCTCGTAGAATACACAGAAAAGCACAAAGCAACACTAGGTCATTTAAAAAGCCTACTGGCAGGTTACAGAAGAAGATAAGATGGGTTGGTGATAGTAATCCAAGGGCAGGCAAAGGTTCTATCTTAAATTACACTGTATATTCTAACTCTATCCAAGATATGTTGCTTACTTACGGTGTTCCTGAGGGTAAAATATCAGGCAAGGAATTAACTAAGCGTTCTAGGACTTATAAAGGCAAAAGATATAGACCAAAGCCTGCGGGTGACTTTACTAAAGGTGATAAAAAGCGTGAGAGATACTATAAACGCAACTGGGCATGGGGTAAGAGAGATCCTAATCCTTTTATGACAGAAGGTCAAGACTTTGATGACATTTTGAATGACATGGCTAACGAAACAGCCAATAACATATTTAAAGAATTTGATAAGAAATTTTCGGCATTAGCGACATGATAACAAAAGCAATTAGACAACACTTACAAGCAGATGCAAACTTGATGACTAATGTTAAGAATGTTTTTACCTTTTTTAACGCTATCAATATGCGCAGGGTAAATAACGCTTTATCGAAAAACACGTTCCCGATGATTACTATCAATGAACTAACAAAGAATCTTAATACGGTTCATCAAATTGGAACTGAGCATAACTTTGAATCGCAGGTTGAGATACAGCTTGATACTATCATAGAGCCCGATGCATGCAATGACAAGATGATACAAAATCTAAACGACTTGTTAGATGTACATGAAGATAGTGCAGAGCGCATATTTACAATTTTACATGGGTTTTCGGGTGACATGAATGGTGTGTCTGTCGGAAACTTACTATTTGAAGAGAGTGGTGATTCTCAGTTAGTGTATAACTTATACAATAACGACAAAGACCAAACTGTTCGTAGAAAAACTTTAAACTTTAACGTTAATTATAAAATAGGAGTATAGTCATGGCCGATCTATACGAAGCACATGGTATTCTATGTAGTGAAACAGCAGGTGGAAATCCTGATAACCCAGGGGCTTTTATCCCTACTGATGGCGGAATTGCCCGTGTATATGAGTTTGGTTTCCCATCAACTATTGATGAACGTGATGATATTACAGCGCATACTGATGCAAAGCGTATTACACGTCAACCCTCTATTTCTGAAGAGTCTGAAATTATAACTTTCTTAACTGACTTTCGTGAAGATTATCCTAACTACGTTGACCGCATCTCTACTTTTGACTTTACTTTCAAGTCAGACGCTTACACAACTCAGCCTCAGTGGACTGGTGTTGAACTTAAAGTAACTAACGTTGAGCCTGATGGTTCTTTTGTTGCAGGTGATGGTTCTGCAAAGCGTATGACAATTACTTGCGAAGTTCAAAACGACTTCACTATCACAGCAGGTTCTTAATCCATAATAGGAGAGCATAATGGATGATTTAAAAGCCGCTTTATCAGCACTGACAAACCGTAAGGTTAAAGTTGATTTCCCTAAAATAGATGGGATATATGTAAAACCGCTACCTATGAGAGCTAACCTTGAGTTACTTGCAGACGTAGAAGGTGATACTGATCAAGACAAAGATGATGACCTGCATATGGCTACTTTGGCTTATTGTATGGTGGACAAGGATGGTAAGCAGATATACAGCAAAGATGAATTTAAGAAGTTCTATGACAGTGCAGATGCAACTATATTAGAACCTTATATAAAAGCTGTTCACGCATTAAATGATTTTAGCGGAAAGCCTACTGAAGTTAAAAAAAAATAGTTAATCATCCGTTTATAAGAAGTGCGTTAGACTTGGCTTACGATAGGGATACCTACGTTGGTGGGTCTAGCGTTCTTTGTTTATCAACAATGGAAGTGCAGATTTGGCAGTGGTATCACATATATGTCAATAGGAATAAAATAGACCGAATAGAGACACCATTAGGGTTTGCAGGTATAGGTTCTGCATGTGACAAATTTAAAGACTTGAAGAAGATGGAACAGGTTATGGCTACTCCAATTAAACCAAAAAGCACAGCACTGGATATGTTCTATCGTCATAAAAAATTCAAACCGAAGAAGAGATAATAATGGCTACAGGCGCATCAAATACACTCACTAAGGAACTTAGGATTGAACTTAAGTTTGTTACCACTACGTTCCTGAAACAGACTAGAAATGCCGCTAGAGCATTAGATATATTAAACGGTAAGCTAGGCAAAACACAGTCAGCCGCTAATAGCACACAGGAATCTTTTAGGCAATTAGCTAAAGAAACTAGGGCTGTAGGTTCAAAAGAAAATACAGTTACATTTCAGCAGAACGCAAAAGCCTTACGTGAAGTTAGTAAAAGCGCAAAAGGTGCAAAAACATCTTTAAATCAATATAGCACAGCGGCATCAAGAGCAGGCTCAAAGTCAAGTAAAATATCCAATGGCTTTGTCGGTGTTGGAAGAAGTTCAGAGAGGGCTAAAAACGCTGTTAGCGGATTGACATCAGCTTTAAGTGGTTTTATAACTATACAATCAGCTCGTTCTGCTTTAAACAACTCACTGGCTTTTGATAGAGTTAATAACCGCATGAGAGCGGCCACCAATAGTACTGAAGAGTATAATGAGAAGACGAAAACCGCCTCTAGACTAGCTGACGAGCTTGGTGTTGACCTACTTGCCGCATCTCGTGGTTTTGCTACATTAACAGCCGCAACTAGAGGTAGTGGCGTAGAGGGTGCTGTAACAGACCAATTATTTGAGTCAATCTTAAAGACTTCTGCCGCATTATCATTGACTGCTGATGAGACTAATTCAGTAATTTTAGCTTTTGGTCAAGTTGCATCAAAAGGTAGAGCGGCCGCTGAAGAAATTAGAGGTCAAATTGGTGAAAGGATACCGGGCTTTTACACTAAATTAGCAGGAGCACTAGGCAAAACTCAAGCTGAATTAACTAAGCTATTAGATCAAGGTTTGCTGTCTTCCGATGAAGCTTTGACTGCTTCAGCTATTGCCCTTGACAAGGCTTTTGGACAAAAGGCACTAGACAACGCTAAATCTGCAACGGCTGAATACAATAGAATAGTAAACCAAATAAGACTTGCTAGTGATGAAAGTTCTAGATGGCTTGCATCAAATAGTGCAATCGTCTTGTCAATCAGAAAGATAGGTGAACGCTTAGCTGCAAACAGAGACGTAAGAGAGTCAGACATAGCATTGACCAAATCTGTAATTGAAGCAACTAAGACAAGGATTGCCCAAGCTGAAATAGCTAGAAAGCAAGGCGAGATAACTGCAAAAGAAGCTAGGAGGAGGCAGTTAGAGGCAATAAAATTCCAAGGCAAAACACTCCTTAACACTGAGAAAACAAAAGAACAGCTTAAAGAAATACAGAAGATTCAAAACTCTGTTGTTCGAGAGGGTGGTTTAGGCAGTGTAACTACACAATCAAATCTACTTGACATCACCAATGAATATTTAAAGAGTCAACGTGAAATAACCCAAGAAAGATTAGCACAAGAAAAAATACAGCAAGACCAAATTAAATTGCAAAACCTTTACAATAAAGGTGCTGAATTACCTATATTTGAAGAATACAATAAATCAGTCAAAGAGCAAGAGACTTCTGCTAAGAACTTCTTAAATTTACAACAACAATCACAGTTAGCTGTCGCCGAAGCTTTAAGTGTAGGTCTTAAGCAAAAGATCGCAAGGGATGAGCAAATCTCTCAAGATAAAACAAGGCTAGGAATTTTAAAGAAACAACTAGATAACCTTAAACAACAAGAGCAAGCTTTAAAAGGTGGTACTGGTAGAGTTAATTTCATAGACGCAATACAAGCAGGTTCGGCGCAGTCTGTAAAAGTAAGTATAGAAACTAGGTCAAGATCATTAGGCGCTGTTGATAGCAACAAAGAATTATTGCAAGAGAATCTACAAGAGCAAAAGAGAACTAATGAGCTTATAGAGGATTTAAATAATAAAATACAATTAGAGAGCGTATAATGGGAAATTTTGACAACTACGGGGGATTAACATCACAGACGGGTTCAGTGGGTGGCGGCAGTGGCACTTATGCAGGCGACAGGGGTATATTATTCCCTGAGTTTGACCAATGGGCTAGAGTAAACGATGCTATACTAAAGACCACTACAAGAGCAAGAATGACAGATGACGGCATAGAAGAGACTATAACAATAGATATAGACTTTAATGATAATCTTTGGCGACCTGCTTCGACTATATTAGCTAATCAGTACATCCCTAAAAAGGGTGATTCTCACCCAACAATATCAGGTTGTATACTTGATGACGTTTCTCTGACCCACTATAACAATCAGCCTGATCATTTCAGGGGCACTTTTAGCTATAAGTTTCCTAGAGCTGAAGCAGGTGGTGGTAGTAGCAGTGGTGGTAGCGGTGCTAATGGTGCTTTAACTCCTTTAGATGCCCCTTTCTTAATTAACTTCACGCCTGTTATAACTCGAATACCTTTAGATAATGACTTATCTCCACTGAAACAGCCTATCATAAACCCAAACGGTGAGCCTTATGACATTAAAATTAATAAAGTTCGACTTGATGGAGTGTGCAAATGGAATCAGTTTGACTGGGATCAGACGGACTCAGAAAAGCTCACAAATATAATAAATAAAGATACATGGACTGTAGGTGATTATAAGTTTTCCAAAGAAACAGTTCTATTAAATTATGTTGTTGGAAACTTGAAATTCTATACTGATGAAGAAGGCAGGCGTGTTAAATACTATGAGATGGAAGCAGGTATAAGTGTAGATAATAACGGTTGGGGCGTATCCAATGGTGGCATTGAAATCACACAGCAAGGGTCTTTTTATTACAACCAAGGCGACAAGAAGCTAGTGAAGCAACCTAGAGACAGGTCGGGTAATATAAACTACCATTTAAATGATGATGGTACACTAGCAAGTGGGAATGTTAATCAACCTACAGTCGAAAACCCTAGTACGCAGTTTTTTAAGATATATAACACGTCTGTGTTTAATTTTGTGGACATATAAAATGAGTTTAATAAATTTCACAGAATCCTCCGTTGCTCAACTAAGAGCCATATTAGGTAACTTTGGAGATGATGAGGTTTTAAGGCAAATAAAATCAACTGTGCCATATATTGAGTCTAGGTATTTTCAAGTTTCCGATATTGTTGAAATAGAAGTTGATGGAGCAGATAATCAAAAAGAGTACAAGGCATTTGAGATACTTCCCGACGGGACTCCAGTAGAAGATGGAATAATATTTGACTCTGAAAAAGAAAATACATACAATCCTTCTGACCCTATATACTTCGATAATCTACGGGTGAATGATATTGTTTTTTCGGGAAGTGTAGATGTTGGTTTTGCTTATAAAGTTGAAGCTGTTTGGAGGGAGCTTGAAAACGAAGACCCAATTTACTACATCATCCCGAAAGGTGGTGGGGGTGCTTCTATATTTCGTTTAAGATCAAAGCAATCCAACGTTATAGGCTACATAGACTTAGCTCAAAATGGATTCGATTTAATTGATAATGCGGACAACATTTTAGAGGTAGATGTGCCTGTAATACAGAGAAAGTTCAGTCAATGCGAGTTTTATGAAAATGAGATACTCTATGCTGTTTTAGATTCTGAAGGTGTTTATGATCTATCTCCATTTATGTCAGGTGTAGGTGTAGGCAATGCCTAGTAAATGGGAGACAAGCGGTATTGATTGGGATAATATAACCAAACATAGAACCTCTCACGTTATTTACGAATTAGCACAAGCAACGGCTGAAACATATAATAGAGCACTTGGTTCCACAATACTCAGTCGTCAGAATAACTACCCCATCGCTCCTGATTACACTCAAATAAATTTTAATATTAGGCAAGAAGAGATTTTGCTTTTTATTATAGATAAATTAAAGCGAATGTTTGCTGTTGATGAATCTTATTTCTTTAATGGATCACTACCCAATGGTACTAAGTGTTTTGTTTCAAATAATGTAAACCCGTCAATCCAAGCGTCTTATTATGATTCAACAAGTTTATACGCCTATTATAATGAATATTTAATGGGAATACCAACACTAGATTATTCAGAAGGTGGAGAACTTGAACAAAACTGCGGGGATTTAAGTTTTTTAAGAGATGATTTTTACTTTGGCAGAATTACTTCTGATATACTTGATTCTATTTACAAGATGTTAACATATCCTATGAAGTGCATACAGACTCCGTGGTCAAAAGACCTTAACGGTGATTATGCGGGGAAATACCTTAATGCTAATTTAAGTAAATTTTCTCGTTATATCCGAAGTAGATTTGGTTCTCATTGGGATTTAGATCAAGGAAGAGGTGAGGATTATATAAACAACGCAGGCTACACTCCCGATATAAACTTAGCGGTGGCTAGGATGTATCAAAATCTTGACCCCCCTACAGCTAGGAGCTTGCAAGATGTGCCAATAGCAAACACTCTCAGACTAGATAACAACCAAGACTTTAGTGGTGCGTGGGTTGCGAGGGCAGATAATAGAAGATATTATGCAAGGATAAGCTTAGGTACTGAGACAAATATAAACAATGGTAGTTTAGATGTAAACGATATGAAGATGGATATTATAAAGTGGTCTTTTAAAGATAATGACAAGAGATACACAAATCCTGACTTCTTTGGTTTATGGGGTGACTTTGGAATATACCCATTATCCTCGCCTTACACAACAGAGACAACTAGGGTAAACAATATAAATTATTCCGTGATACCAACTGGAACTAATTTCGACCCCGTTGGATTTTGGGATATAGGTGATGAAGTTATAACATCAGGATTACCAACATTGCCAGTTCAGAGAACCCAACCTAGATATGAGAAGATAATACAGACATATTTAGGATTAGGTAAAATAAACGCAAAAGGTTTAATGGATTATTACACCGAGGATGATTAATTGAAATATAAAACCGTTATCATATATTAAAAAATAGATTAAAACTTTTTCCGTGAGTAGCGTATCGCTCTCCTGCGCCAAAGCGGAATCCCTTTTAGGAGAACACAATGGCACGTAGCTATGTAGTAGACGTAAACGTAGATGACCCGACTAATGCAGTTTGGTTTCAAGAAGTTGGCAATATATCAGATGCCAATAAATATTTCCCCAACACAATTTATGGTGAAGCATCATTTGACTTAACTGTAAGATTTTGGCACGGTGAGGCTGAAGCAGGCAATGAAGCTAACTTCCAATCAGGCGATGACCTAGTATTATATGGTCGAATAGAAGACCAACCTAGTGGGGTATCAGCTACGTCATTAGCTACAGGCACTTTCACTATAGGTCAGAATGAGATTTTATTTGAC
>JABSRR010000164.1 GCA_013215025.1 Pseudomonadales bacterium | reverse complement strand
TAAAATGCCAATATTACACGTCTCGTATGTCGCAAACGTCAAAGACGGTGGCATTGTCGAAGGTCTTCTGGGTCACGAGGCCTTGGAGACCGGTTTAAATAGCAAAACATGCACGATGGACCATCGCAGCGCTTCCGTCGCGGTTTTTCACTCTACGCTTGCGCATTTTGTCATGTTGACGGGCAATGATGACGATGAGGTAGACAAGAGTAACGGCTTTTTCGTACCTCCTTTGCGCGATGTTTACATCCGAGTTTCACCGGGGCAAAAAATTAAAGCCATGCTTGCCAATATTGAGCCTCGCGATGATGGGGACGCAGAGCCTACAACGCTTCCTGAGGAAGTGGGCGAATGATTGTTAGGCCTTGGGTTTTAGATGAACAGGCCAAGGCCGCTTTAGCCCCGTCAATGGGGCCTATTACATGGGATGAGGTAGAGGCTTGGCTGTCTGATTATGTCGCCTGTGTTTGGCGCATTGGTTTGGACGCGTGGGCCTTAACCTTTGCCAATTCTGACAATGAGATTGAGTTTCTTGCGGCGGGCGGTTCTGGCGCATGGAAAGCTATGCCTATTTTTGATAAGGCTATGCGCAATCTTCCTGAGCATGCGGGGAAAACTTTTCGCATTGAAGGTCGAAAAGGGTGGGCGCGTCTTTTGCCCGATTGGACGCGCAAAGATTTAGACGGCGGTTCCGTCTTATTAACTTTTAAGGTGTGAGATGGGTAAGAAAAAAACCAAGACAGAGCAGACTAATCGGCCTGTATATTCTTCGCAGATTGAAGGTGCAGCTAACGCTCAGCAGAGCGCTTATAATAGCTCTATGCCAGCGATTAACGCTTTGTCAGATAATGCTATGAGTGCGTCTCAAAGCTTGTTTGACGACTATGCAGCTGGCGATCCTACAATTCAAGCCGCTCAGGGATATTTGCAAAACACTCTTGCAATGCAGCCCGGAGACAACCCTTATCTGAACGACATTATATCTCAGACTGGCGATAACACGCGGAGGCAGTTGCAGACGCAACTTGGAACACGCGGCGGAATTGGCGGTAGCTCTGAGTTAGATATTATCGGGCGCGCATTGGCTCAAAACGAGAGCGGTTTGCGCTATCAAGATTATAACAACCTATCCAATCGACAAATGCAAGCGGCGGGTATGGCACCGGGACTATTGCAAGGGTCTCTTATTCCGCTTGATGCGGCATTGCGGGCTGGCAACCAAGGCGCAATGCTTCCTTTGCAAGCGAGCGCTTTGAATGCTGGCACGATTGGCGGCTTGCTTGGTCAATATCAAAACACTGAAGGCACGCAAACTCAATCGGGCGGCTTGCTTGGCTCGATTATCGGTGCGGGTCTTGGCGGATTAACTGGTACACCGGGGATTTTTGGATAATGGCTCTTTTTGGCAAAAGCCGTCTAAACGGCAATTATGGCAAGCCTGCGATGGGCGCTATGGGCGGTGTTAATGCTCAAATGCCTATGGCTGGCGATATTCAGGCAATGCAGCAAATGCCTATGGGGCAGATGCAAAGGGGTGATGAGTTTTTCGCTCCAGCACAGCCCGAGGCGTCATCTCCCGGTGTAAATTGGGGTGAAGTCGCACGCAATGTGCTTGGTAATGTCGGTGACGCGGTTTCAACCTATTATGGCGGTCCGCGTGTATTTGCCGAACAGCAAGCTTTGCAGCAGCAAGCCGCATTGATTGCAGAGCAGCAGCGGCAGAGGTCTCTATTGCAGGCGCAAGAGATGGCAGCTGAAGCGAGTAAGCCCACGGCGCTGCAAAGGGATGCCCTGTGGATGGCTAATTTAAGGGAGAGGAATCCAGAGTTGGCCTATGAAATCACTAGAGCGATGGACATTGTGAACCCCACTATTGTCCAAACAGGGGCCGGACCAGCGGTCGTCCCGCGCACGCGTCCTGCTCCACCAACGCAACCAGTCGGCGAACTGCGACCATTTACAGGGGGACAATAAATGTCCGATCAATTTATAGACGAAGCGGGAAACATTTGGCGCTACGATGAGCAAGGTACTCCTGTTCTTGTCAGGCAAGCGTCTGTCGGTCCGGTTGACCCGACGGAATCATACCGCGTAACTGAAGCCGAAAACCGGGCACAGGCCAGCGAGCTTGCTGCCGCAGAGGTGGCTAGTAGGATTAATCAGGCCGATACTAATGCAGGCGCTAATATTGCGAGGCGGGACGCAACGAACGCCGCAATTGATAGGGATAAAAAGAAGTTTGCTTTTGAATTGGCCAAAGAGGGCTACAGGATAACCGATGACGGGGGAATTGCGCCCATCCCCGACTGGAAGCCTAGAGTTGCCCGCGAAAAAATTGCGCAATACGAATCGCTTGAAAAGCAGCTTGACCGAATTCAAGAGCTTTACAATCAAGGGCCGGGCGCGACCAAAGGCGTCTACGGGCTAACCGACTATCTCCCGCTTGATGCTAATGAGCAATTTGACACAGCAGCGGCGGGCTTACAGGAAATAGCATTTGCGGCGAATAGGGTTTCTGGCTCCGGCCCGCAGTCCGATGCAGATTTGAAATTGCAGAAGGAGGCAAACCAGCCTTTTGCTAGCGACCGGGACGTGGTTATTGAGGAAAAAATCAGACAGGTGCGCGCTCGCCTTGATGTAGCCAAAGAGGCGTTAGGGCTTTCTGAGCCAGAGGATGACGCGCCAGAGATTGACCCTAACGAAAGCCAAGTACCGCTATCGCTTGGCGACGATGAACCAATCGTTCCTCCGATTAGTCAAGCCCCGACCGCACCTCCTCCTATTGGCGGTGCGCCAGTTGGCCCTAGCCCAAATACTGTTGATGTAAACGCGCTTGCGACTACTCGGCCTGAGAATAAGGAGATTGTTGGCTCTGAAGACGGTCGCTATGTGACTGATGATTATAGGGCTTACGCGGCAACAGTTCATCAACTTTATCTAGCTGGTGCAACAGCCGATCAGCTTCAAGCTTTTGCCAAATCTCAAGGGCAAAAGCCTATACCAAATCTTGAGGCTCAAATTAAAGAACGTGACGAAGGGAGGCCTCGTGGCCCAGCAGTCCTGAAACCAAACGCGGAGCTAAGTGAAACACAGCGAAATGTAACTAAAGCTATAAACAACGCTCCAGTTACAGCCGCCTTCAACGCTGCCAATGCTCTCTTTGCTGGTGCTCCTGCAAGTTTGTGGGGTACGCAAGATCAACTTAACGCCATGAACCTCGCAAATCCGGGTTCTGCCTTCGGGGGAGAGCTTATAGGCGGCGTCGCAGGGTCGTGGGGTGCTAACAAGCTTCTTGCCCAAGCTGCTACCAAAGCTGCTCCTAGATTAGGCGCGGCAATGGCAGCAAATCCCGTCGCCTCTAATGTGGCCAGCGATGCTGTGTATAGCGGTCTGTATGGTTATAACCAAGGATATGACCCTGTTCTGTCGGCTGCTTTGGGGGCGGGCGGTTCTGCTATCGGCGGTGCCTTAGGTAAAGGTGTTGGCAGAGTTGTAGGCGGGGCAACGCCAAATCCAGACGCTCAATCTTTAAGGAATATGGACGTTCCGTTGACTTTAGGTCAGACCCTTAATCCAGAAGGGGTTTTGGCTAAGTTAGAAAACCGCTTAACGTCTGTGCCTGTCGTTGGCGACGTTGTGAATAGTGTTTACAAGCGAGCTGGAGAAAAACTCAACCAGTTATATCCTCAAATCGCCGCTGATAGAATTGGCTTTAAATTAGATAACAAGTCTGGTTTTGATGCTGCCGAAGCTTTGCTTGGAAACAGTGATACAGGCAATTACGATGGCGCTATTAGTAATTTTTATAATCAAATAGGTCTCGAAAATACATTTAATGTGGGGGCAGATCAGTTAGCCGCGATTAAAAAGCTTAACGATAGCATCCCGACGTTAAATGACCCTCAATACGAGAACGCAGCTCAGAAATTGATTGACAGAACGGTAAATCGGGTGGCGTCACAAGAGGGTGATATTCCGGGTTCTGAAGTAGTGGGCGCATTGCAAAACCTAAACAGGAATAGTGGCAACCCAAACAAAAGCATAACAGGCTCAATCCCCCAAGCGTATGACGACATTATGAATGAGGCCAAAAATATCCTTATTACCTTACCTAACACCGGCCCTCCAAATCAAGTTTCAGAACAGCTAAAGAGGGCAGGACAAGCCTTTAGGATGGCGAAAAATTATGGAAAGGCAGTTGATATTAATCCTCAACCAACGCCTAGACAGGTAGTACGCCAAGGCAACATATCTAGGAATAGATTTGGCGGGCTTAATCCTATGTCAGTTTTGGCACGGACTGCGGACAAGGTAATACGCCCTTCTGTGCCAAATTCCGGCACGGTCGATAGATTGTTGCCGGTTGCCCTCGGGGCTGGCGCTATTGCAGAAAATAGCGTTACAGGCGAGAATAATGCGACTGGCACAGCGGCAGGCGTTCTCGGCACGTTGGCTCTCTTAGGCACTCCAACAGGTCAAAAGATGCTCCAACGGGCTGTATTTGACAGACCCGAATTAGCGAGAAACACTGGAGCACTAATTGGTCGAAATGCTCCTTTTTGGAGTTCTGTCGGCACGGGTGCAGTTATAGCCAATCAATAACGGCAACTTTAAAGGTTAGGCCAGCCAGAACATGGACAGCGCAGCAAGGGTCAAGACGATATAGATTGTGTTTCTAAGGTATCGAAAGCCGGTGTTTACGTGAAGCGTCCAATCTTTAACCCGATACTTGCCGCTCTTTGCGTCAAGAATTAACGGCAGGCCTTTGCGCTGACGTTCAAGCCTGTAAGCGTTCCAACGCTCCACAATCGCAACCCAAATGGCTAAGACAATGCCTTTGGCCAACAAGATAAAAAATATCTTCATGCCTAAGCATAACTCAGAGTAGGGATTTTAACAAATGGCAGTCCAAGACTACAGCACAGACCCTAATCAAAACACTACAATAAGCGGGATTAACATTGGCGAGGGTATGCCTCCTGCCAACGTTAACAACGCTATGCGCCAGATGATGGCTGATATTCGCGTGTTTTATAACGGAATCCCTGTAACAGACATTTTCGCCACTAAGGACGCAGCTGTCTTTGAGGGCACTCAGCCTAAATATACAGGCCGTGGCGCGATGCTTCATCACAATGACCCTAACAATACATCAGCAAGAGTATTTATCTTGGCTGAAGGATCTCCCAATCCAACCTCGCCAGCAAATGGCGACATAGTGTTTTTCTATACGCCATGAGAGTTCGTGATGGTGGCGTCTGGCGCGAGATAGAAGATGGCTTGGTGTTTGTTGACGGTGATTACAAAAAGATAACGTCAGCCATTATATACGATGACCCTGATTGGATTGAGATAGCTTCGTTCATTCCTGACTTGTCTTTAAGCATTACCCCAGCCGTTGCGGGTGGTGGAAGACAGGGCGCAGGGCCGCTAACAACGAATGTCGTTACGGCAACGCCTACAGGGGGCGAGGCACCCTATTCTTATTCTTGGCAAAGGCTAAATACGGGGACGTCATTTGCAAACTCTCCTAATAGTCCTGCGACGTCATTTTTCCGCACTATGGGTAACGAAGAAACGGTCATGGACACGTTCTCTTGTGCATGCACTGATGGCCTTGGGAATGTTGCTACATCAGTGATAGAAGTTACTTTTTCGAGCTTTTCGATTGATTGATTGGAGTTTCTTATAATGGCTATGTTTAAATGGGCTGGCACGGCTCGCTCTCAAAATGGCGATAGCTTGAGCGGCTGGCAAATTGAATGCGTTGACTTCTCCGACAACGAAACTGTCATTCCTATTTACTCTGATGAAAACCAGACGCCTATATCTGTCGTATCTGGCATTGAAAATCGCGCTTTAACCGATGCTATCGGCAACTATTCGTTCTTTGTCGCGAGCGGGACTTACAATCTCAAATTTTATGATGAGAAAGGCACCTTTAGGCGCACAGACCGCTTTTTTAGCATGTATGGTGCCGATCAGGTTACAGATGAGCTTGTCAATGCACCGACTGTTCAAACATTGTTGGGGTCTGATTTAATCCCCATTGTCCGCAATGGTGAAGTAGACATTATTAGCGCGGATGATTTTGCAAACTTTTTCAATCTTAATCCGCCAATTTTTACAACGTCTCCTACGATCTCTGAAAACCCTTTCATAGGCGATGTCGTAACTAGCGATGATGGCGTTGTGAATACAGGTGCAATTGTCGGGCGCAATTGGCTGAGGGATGGCTTAGAAATAGCTGGTCAGACGCAAAGCACTTACACGCTTCAAAATGCCGATGAAGGCGCTTTGATTAGTTTATCTGTCACGGCAAGTAGTCCCGGGGGCGTAACTGTTGCCACTAGTAATGTCATTGGGCCTATTGAAGCAACGCTTACGCCTAGCGCAAGTTGGAACGGAACAGCCGGTAGCGGGTTTACCAGCACTCCCAGCGATCCGGCGCGTGTAACGGCGAAACCAGCCGCTCGTTTGATTGTACCTGAAAACCAGAGATTCACTGACACTCTTGTTATCGGTGTATCTGCTTATGCAATTAATGGCAGGAGTTTAATCGGCGGGATTAACAAAGTCACGTTTTATTGCGAAGGCAATACCCTTGACGTCACTGAGCCTAGCTTGCGTGAGTTTACGCGAGTTGATGGCTCTACGTATCAATGCCTTGGTTATTGGGTGGCGATTAAAAAGCCAATTGGCACATCCGGCGCTGCCAACATTTATGCCGAAGCCGTGCCAAGCGACGCGACTATGCAAAACCGCGTGATCGGGCCGTTTGCGTTCTATCCGCAAGATACGCTGTATGATCAGGATGTGACCGTAGGCGCGGCGGGCGATTATGCTGACATTGGCGCGGCTATCACTGCGCTCAAAGGTTTGGCGCCAGACAATGCCCGCATTCAGCTTATCGACAACGGCGATTATCCAATTGGCGGCGGTGGTGCGACATATTTCGGCAACAGCTATCTTGTAATTGAACCAGCAGAGGGTGTGTCAGCTCGAATAACAGACCCGACAGGCCCTAATCCCGGTGGCCAAGGGTGGCGTCCAAAATATGACCGAATGTGGTTGCGCGATGTCACAATTGACATGAACACAATTGAGCAGATTTACGATGAAGGGCCAAGCGATGGCGGCACTGAAAACCATGTTTTAGAGCGCTGCAAATTTGAGGCTACGAGAGAGCTTTGGTTTGGCGGTGTGCGCGGCGTGTCGTATATGGTTAGGGGTATGCCTGAATTTTTAGAGTGTGATTTCACGGGTTGCTACGAAGTCGGCAACAACGCAAAAACGATGCGAGGAAATACAGGCCAAGGAAATTGGGGAGACTTTACAAGCCAATGCCCTACTGTTTTGTATAACGATTTAGATGATCAAGAGTTTGAAAGTTTTGCGGGAACAATAGATGTTGTGACCGTCAATTACACTGGCGGCGGTTCGGCAACTTTGAGCAAGACAGGTAACAACGCCGGTCCCGCTGTCAATCGGACTGAAGATTTTGTTATGAAGGTTGATGGTGTGCAGGTCGGCACTACGCTTCAAATGTGGCAATCTGCGGCAAATTACGACTTAAACGATGGCCGATATTGGAACGAAGATTTTGTGACGTGGGTCAATGGCCTGCCCGATTTTACTGCGACTTCTTTGCTTCCTGTTTTAACGCGCCAAGGCAGGCCTATCAATCAGCCTG
>JABSRR010000163.1 GCA_013215025.1 Pseudomonadales bacterium | reverse complement strand
ACAGACTAGGTAGTTACAAAGATAACGCTGGCAATGAGCTAAATGACCTTACAGGAAATGGATATGTACCGACTAACTCAAATAACGCTCCGTTCAACTCAACTGGTCTAAGCGTAGAATGCTCATAGCATATCCTAAACAAAAACACCCCTCGGCCTCTCGACGATGCTCAACTGAGGGGGTACTAAACTAAACAATTAAAACAGGAGGGACTTACCATGGCTAACGACATACAAGTAGCCAGCTTGACGGCTCCAATTAAAGTAAAGATCCCTTTTGATCTTATTGACAAACTAGAGAAGAAGTTAGACGACATAGCAGATACTCTAGAGTACATTGCAGTACAGTTTAAGGACATAGATAAAGTTGCTACCAAGACTTTTAAGGACACCTCTAGAGGGATCAAGATCATTAACCAAGACAATCGTAAATGGATTGCTGGTAATGAGAAAGTTAATCTAGGTCTTAGTAGAGTTGCAAAAACGCAGAAAAAAGTAGAGACTGGTGCTACTCGGACAGCAAGAGCAATTGGTAAATGGACAGCTAAACTAGCACAAGTTCGGGTTGCTTTAGGTCTCCTGGAATTTGCTGCAAGTAAAGTTTTCCAAGCCATTGCTCTGCCTTCCGCACTATTTACTGGCATGACTTTCTTGGCTTCAAAAATAAATGCTACCACCACAGAAATGGCTGCCCTTTCAAGGGCGACTGGTTTTGGTATGAACGAGATGAAAGCCATGGGTTTGGTTGCACAGGAACTTGGATTTACGTTCGAACATATTAACTCACTAGCTGAAGAGTGGAACAATAAGATAGCTGGAGAAAAATCTGGCTTTGCAGAAACCAACATGCGTGAAGGCCTATCCGCACTAGGTATACAATTACAAGAAGTTATCAACCTTAAGCCAGAAGAGGCTTTCGAAAAAATCATGAACGCCGGGCGTGACATGGTTAAGAAAGGTAAGTTTGATGAGTTCGCTTCTGCTGCAGATAAGATCTATGGTCAGGAAGCAAACAGAATGCTCACAGCATTTGCTCAGAAAATGGCAGATACTGACAAAGACTTTGATAAATTCTTGAACCATTACCAACGGTTCACATTTGTTACAGAAAAAGCCCAAAAAGGAGCACAGAAGTTCACCGGTATCTTCAATGCAGGTATTGCTAAAATGCGAACAGGACTGCAGAACTTCTTTGGAGAAGTTGGTTCAGAGATCGGTATTAACGAGGAATCTTGGTACGATTGGATAGCTTCAGTTACTTCTGGGTTGGGCGACTTAAGAACATTTATGAAAGAGAAAGTAATAGAAGCTTTCTACACATTTACAGATGTTGTTACTAGGTCAGTAAATTGGATAAAAGATAATCAGGCTCAAATAAAACACCTGGGCAGAGTAGCATATTCAGCTCTTAAGTCAATGTTGAATATTGGTATAAATCTAATTAAAGCTTTTACTCCTTTAGGATCTGTAGTAGGTACCCTGGGTTTAGCTATTATTAAGTTGGTTGAGGGAGTTACAAGTCTAATGTCCACTAAGCTCGGATCTTGGATAATAGCTCTAACAGCTTCTTGGTTAATTCTTAAGAAGGCCATAATTTCAACTAAATTAGTAATGGCAGCAATAAGTTCCCCTGCAGCTTGGATATGGATTGGCAAAGCAGCAGCTATGATTAAAACGGTACTATTACCAGCTATAGCAGGTATGAAAGCAGCATTTTTAGCCGCTTCCGTAGGATTACTCCCATTTGCTAAGTTCGCTCTTATTTTGGGTGGTATAGGACTAGGTGTAAGGGCAGTAGTAAAAGAGTTCGACACTCTTAAAGCACTTCTTACACAGCCTTGGTGGAAGAGTGCTATTGAGATTTACCAGGGCATGACATATGATCCTACGGCAGAGGGTGCCCTCACCGAAGAAGACAGGGCTCGTAATAAGCAAGGTAGGCTCAACAGAGAAAAAGCTGACAAATTAAGATCTCAAGGCTATTCAAAAGAGCAGATAAGAACCATCATGAATAATGATAGTTCCACTAAGCAATACAACATTAATAACCAGTTCGCTGCACCAGAAAGTCCAGAGGCTTACAGTCAAGCAGTAAATGGATTGGGAATGGCATCAATAGGAGGTTAATATGGCCGAACAGAAAAAGAGAATCTATATTACTCCTAAGTCTGGAATATTATCCAACTTATTGCTAGTACTAGATCATGTAGAAACAATGAGCCACCTTAG
The DNA here is from genome assembly GCA_013215025.1 of Pseudomonadales bacterium. Lineage (NCBI taxonomy): Bacteria > Pseudomonadati > Pseudomonadota > Gammaproteobacteria > Pseudomonadales > Pseudomonadales bacterium. The sequence continues at coordinate 5,508 of JABSRR010000163.1, read as the reverse complement.
CACTGCTACTGTGGCCTCTCACCCAGTCGAGGGACAAAATCAAAACAAGTCCGATCACCGATACCATAATGGTAAGGTGATCAACCTGACTGGTATGATCTCAGAGAACTGGAAAGTGGACGTTGCTCAAACTAACCCTACTCCAGTATTTAAATCCTTGTACGCTATCGAATCAAACAGACTGAGAAGAGTAGTAAAGGAGTCCGCAGGAGAAGACGCATGGGTAACTATTTATGTGAATGAAATATTGGACGGGTTTGGTGATCCAACTGACGAAGAAATTGCAACAAACGTACCCACTTCTCAGCAGTTCTATATTACACAGGCTAGACGTATTGTAGTCTCTGAAAAGGACATGGTACAGGAAGCAGCTGATATTGGACTATCTACTGACAAGTCAGAATCAAATGTCGCTATTGTTAATGGGGGATCGAACCCAATACAGGCTTCTCAGGAATTCTTAAAGTACATAGACTCAAATGACACTATCGTTACAATACAATCACTCTACGACATTTACGATAATATGGTTTTGACAAACTTTAATCAAGTTCTCCGTAATGGTCCTCAGCGAGGGGCCTATTGGGTCAACTTGTCTTTCAGAGAAGAACGTATCACCAATTCTGTAGATAAATTTTTATCAGCTGATCCAGAAAGTTCTGAAGAATTAACTACCCGGAAAGGCGGTGGTAAGAAGTTCTCCAGAACAGCAGATGCTTCAGATGCTCAGGTTAAGAAGGTAGATGATCTCTATGTAGAATTTTTAGAAACTGCAAGATCTGAGGAATCACGGATAGACAGTTGGTTGCAAGTCAATCCAAATAATGTGCCTACGATAAAAGAGAGGGCCTTGTCCACCTACATGGCATCCGGTAATAACATTGCTTCAACTAACGGAAGTTTCCAGCTGAACTTCAGAACAGTAATAAATTCTAGAGGAAAGACCTCATGGTAAATCAAGATTGGAGGAGGGAATATGAACTTGTCTTCTCTGGTCCGGAGGAACGAGTTGAGATCTCCTCAGTAAATAAAAAGAACCCTTTAGATATTCAATTCGCAATTAATATCGAAGGCAAAGTAATGCCCCAGAGTGTGATGGACTTAACAGTTAGAGGATTATCCGAATCCAACGTAGCTAAACTAACAGGCAATGGGATAAGAGTGTTTCTAAGTGTTGGATATAGTGGACAACCTCTGAAAACAGTTTATACAGGATATGTAGTTTTCACAGATACTGTAACGACTGCTGGAAAGTCAGAAACAAAGTTCAAGTGTAAGTCATCCCGGATAGATTCCAAGCCAATGAATTTCACATTTCCAAAAGGAACTACTCACGCTGGTAGAATGATCCTTATGCTGCAGGAAGGACGGAAACTAATTCCAGACTTAAACATTGATACAGCTATTGTAGAGATGGCCACACTAGCTGCTGAAGAGCCGGACAAGGCTCAGTTGGCTAAGAAAGGACTTCCTAATAAGACTCTCCTAAACGACGAGGTTGTAGGCAGCCATACTTGTTGTGGTACGATACTAGAAGAACTAAGAACATACGCTAAAACATTTTGGATAAAATTAGTCATAGCTAACGACGAAGTGCATTTTGTCCGTGAAGGTGGAACGGTAAATTCTACAAATAAAATACCTGCCATTCTAGGAGATAACTTACTTTCTCCCCCACGAAGGAGTATGGACAATACAGAGGGAGCAGTTGGCACAACAGATGCCAAGTTCTTTTGGAACATGCACATGATGATGACCCCTCAGATCTTAATTAACTCTACTGTAGTTTCAGATGTAAGTCGAGGAACCGAAGGTCAAATAGATCCTATTCCAATAGAGATCAAGGTTATTAAAATTACACATACAGGCCAATACTATGGGAATTCGTGGTACACAGAAGTAGTAGGTACCTGGGAGCAAGACATCATTAAGAATGCCCCAAATCAAAGTATCGCAGAAGAAACACTGAATCCTAAACCAGGACCTACATTTAGTGGGGCCGGGGCAACAGGCTCGTTTTAAAGGAGAATGATATGCACTCAATGATACCAGGCATTATAGTTGATTACTATGACGGTAAAAAGGGTAACGTCCGACCGTTAGTAGATGTCCGATATGTAGACGGGTCGTATCTCACTCCCGCAATTATAGAGGATGTGCCTATATACACTCCAGCGACCGCTTTTGCAGGAATAAAACTACCTGTACAAATTGGAGATAAGGTCATCCTTCATATAGCTGACTCCGATATTCAGCCGTTATTATTCAACATGAAAACAGCTGGGATAACAGATCCAGGCAACGCAGAACCAAAAATTGCACGTAGATTTCATCTATCCGACTCTATAGCTTATACGGGGTTCCAGTCACTCGACGACATTAAGTATGACGAGAACTATAAGAACGATGTATGGATATTCAACAACGACGACTCTGACAACTATAACCATTTTCGATTAAGATCTGATGGTGGAATGGAAATTAAAACCTTAAATGGTTTTTCAGAACTTACCAAAGACGGTCAATGGAACTTAAACGCTCCAGCTAATGTAACCATCACAGCACCTACTTCTACTTTTAATGGTAACGTAGTGGTAACCGGAACCGTGGATGCGGATGGAACAATTACCTCAGCTACGGATTGCGTCAGTGCAGGAATATCTGGAAAATTACACACTCACCCAGGCGTTCTGTCGGGCGGATCAAACACACTACCCCCAGTATAGGAGATCGACATGTCAGATATAAAATTAGATCCAGCTACAGGCGATCTCGATATTTCAAACAATCAATTACACATTACTTCTGAAGGAGTAGAATCGGTCGCCCAACAATTAAGAATAAGATTAAGATTCTTCTTTCAAGAATGGGTCTTGGACAGATCAAAAGGAACTAAGTGGTTCGAGATTGTTTTAAGGAAAGACGTAGATAAGTTCGCAGCAGACCAAGAAGTTCGCCAGGTTATCCTTAATACTCCAAATATTAGAGAGATTGTTAAATGGGAAAGTACTATTGACGCATCTACTAGAGGGTACGAAGTATTAACTACAGTACGTACTACATTTGGTACACAGGAAACATTCTCTTTCACAGATTTATTAAACCCTCAAAATATATAAGGAGCTCTTATGCCTTTAACAAATCAAGGTTACACTGCACCAGATACTTTAGAACTCGTGGAAAGCATGAGTGTAAGTTCCCGGGCTGCTTATGGACCTTTAATAGAAGTCTCAGCAGATTCTACATTAGGTATCTTCAATGGTGTTCAAGCCATAGAGATCTCCAACTTATTTAATGATCTTTCTGAAATTTATGCAAATTTAAACCCCAATAACTCTGAAGGACGAATGCTAGAGAATATCTGCCTATTTGGTGGCATCGTCAAGAAAGGGCTCACCCAATCTACTGGTGTTGTTACTTTCACGGGTGATACAGGCACAGTCATTCCGATCGGTACTGTAGTTTATGTATCTGGGGATTCTTCTCGCAGGTTCACAACCAACAAGGAGGTAACAATCGACTCTCTTGGTACGGCCAGGGTAAACGTTACTTCAGAAGCATTCGACTCAGTAGCTGCTCCTGCAGGAACACTTACTGAGCTTGAAACAGCTATTACTGGTGTGGTAAGCCTATCAAATGAGTTCGATATTTCTCTGGGTACTTCTACGGTAGAGTCCGACCCTGTTTTAAGAGCTCGTAGAAACAACACCTTATCTGTTGGTGGTAACGGGACACCTGCTGCACTAAAAGCAGCATTAGAGCAGATAAATGGAGTGACTACTGTAAGAATAATATCTAACAACACCTCCAAGTTCCAAGAAAAGGGAACAACTGGTAATTTCAGACCACCTAATTCCTTTGAAGCAGTGGTAGAAAATGGAGCAGACGGAGACATTATAGAAGTTCTGGCTATTGTAGCCTCTGGTACTTCTGAAATGTTTGGAGATCTTACAGCATTCTACACCGATCTGACAGGAAACAATCATCTAGTCAGATTCTCTCGTCCTTCGGAGATATTAATTTACGCAGAAGTATACTACACTTTGTATGACGAGGAAGTTTTCCCAGAAGACGGAGAAGCTCGCATTGCTCAGGAGCTTTCAGATTGGTCAGTAACAGAGTATCAGTTAGGTGTGGACGTACTACCAGACAGATTATACGTACCCTTATTCAATGTTCCTGGAATATCAGGAGCGACAATATTAGTAGGAAGTACAGTAGACACAGTAACAGATAGCGACATAGCTATCCAACTTTTCGAAAAAGCAGTTTTAAATTCAGAGAACATATCAGTATCTCTTCAAACATAAGGTAATCCCATGGCAGGATATAAAGATTTAGTAGAACAAGACGTTGTCGATATGTTAATTGGTGTAACGCCGACATCAGGTATCACATACAGTAACACCTATTTACTAGGATTTTATTTATCAGATCCTACAGACTCAACAACAGGTGCAGAGGTGACCGGCGGTTCTTATGCTAGGCAGTCCATAACAGTATCAAGAAGTGGCAACACTCTCGTAAATACCAACACAATAACATTCCCTGAAGCAACAGCTGATTGGGGAACTATTGTAGCATTCGCCCTTATAGATTCTGTGAGTGGAGAGCAGGTCATGTATGGTCCTTTGACCCCTTCCAAAGCAGTAGTGACTGGAGAAACCCTCACTATTAAGCCTGGACAATTCATACAAACAGTAGACTAAGGAGTATATTATGGCTTCAACAGTAGTACAAATTCCAGACACAGCAAGAGTACTAACGGGAGCAGATGACGGTAATATCTTAGTATTCACTTCTGACTCTGCAGTGACAGTATCTTGTCCTGGAACATTAACTGAGGGAATGGAGATCGTCTGTGTCCAAGCTGGTGATGGCCAAATTACCTTCACCGAGATTGGGGGAGGAAACTTCCTAAACTCAGGTGTACCAGTAACACGATCTAAGAGATCGTATGTAGCTATAACCTTAGAGTCAGACGGTAATTACGCTTTCAACGGCGCATTGGGATCTGATAAGGTCTTAGTTAAAACCAATTTTGCAGCTATAGCTTCTCCTACAGTAAGTAATGACGACAGTGAGGGCTACTCAGCGGGATCACTATGGATCTATTCTAACTCTACTTGGATCTGTACAGACGCAAGTACAGGCGCTGCCAACTGGGTATCTCTAGGAGATTTATTCGCGGATGGTTCGGTAGCTCTTACAGGGGATTTAGACGCGGGTGGAAATACTATTTCTAACCTCTCAGACCCTACCTCAGATCAAGAAGCAGCTACAAAGAAATATGTGGACGATAATGCTGCTACAGGTGCCGGAGATATTAAATCAGACGGAACAGTTGCTTTCGCAGCAGATCAATCGATGGGCGGATTTAAAATAACCAACCTCGCAACACCTACGGCTGACACAGATTCTGCAACCAAGGCTTACGTAGACGCTCAGTCTGGAAGCGGAGGTAGTGGTTTTGTACTAGCAGATGGTTCAGTAGCTTTCACAGGTGAT
>JABSRR010000162.1 GCA_013215025.1 Pseudomonadales bacterium | reverse complement strand
TATGATTTTTTCATCAGCTGCCCGAAAGGTCTTGAAGAGCTGTTAGCTGACGAAGTTGCGCAGTTTGGCTTTACCGTTAAATTAAAATTGGGTGGCGTTGCGGCACAGATAGACGAAGGTCGCTTTTATCAAATCTATGCTTTTTGTTTACATAGTCGACTTGCCAATCGTGTAGTCTGGGTGCTGTCTGAATTCACCGTGAGTGATAAAAACAGTTTGTTCCGCCAGCTTTAGTGGATCATTTTAATCAATATACAGGCTCGCGACCCAGTGTCGATGCGAAACAGCCTGATGTTGCCATTTATTGCCATCTAAATAAAAAGCAGCTGTTAGTCGGGCTTGATATCTCCGGTGGCTCTTTGCATCGTAGAGGCTATCGATTACAAGGTGCAAAAGCACCATTAAAAGAAAATTTGGCGGCAGCTTTGGTCTCGCGCGCCCGACAATTTTCAGCTGAAGGCCAGTGGGTTGATCCTTTTTGCGGCAGTGCTACCCTGTTAGTTGAAGGCTTGTTGTTAGATTTAAATATTGCCGCCAATGTCGATCGCAAGCATTTTGGTTTTGAACATCTGAAAAAACACAATCAGCAAGTGTTTTTAGAAATGCAGCGTGCTGCAAGTCAGCAACGTGATGCAGCGATTTCGGCTGCTGGCGATGCTCTTCAGCAAGATCAATTTTTAGCTTACGGCTTTGACGCTGATGAAAATGCTGTGTTAGCAGCTCGTGATAATATTCGTCGTGCAGGTTTAACCAAGCTGATCTCTATTCAACAGCGCAGTATTTTAAGCTTTAAAAGGCCTAGCGTTGAAAAAGCGCTATTAGTTATGAACCCGCCATACGGTGAGCGATTGTCTGAGCGCGATAAATTACTAAGCCTGTATGCCAATATAGGTGAACAATTAAAAAGCCAATGCCAAGGTGATCATGCCGCGATCCTCTCATCCGACCCCTTTTTATTGAAGAATCTTGGTCTACAAAAAAAGAAACGCTATAAGTTTTATAACGGTAAATTAGAATCTGAGTGGTTGCTATTTCAACTGTTTAAAAAGTCACAGCCAATAGAGGCTGATCACGATCTGGCGGAGTCAAAACAGGCCAGCGAAAAACCAAAGCCTTGGGCCAGTAAACCTGCTAGCGCGCAAGAGGAAAAAGATCAGCAGGCGATCGATATGGTGGCGAATCGATTGCGCAAAAATCAGAAGCGTCTATCGAAATGGGCGCAACAAGAAAGCATCAGCTGTTATCGTATCTATGATGCCGATATGCCTGAATATGCCTTTGCCTTGGATGTCTACGACGGCCGTTATCAATTGACTGAGTATGTCGCTCCGAAGTCGGTCGATGAATTTGCCGCCTATAAGCGGCAGCGTCAGTTTATCAAGGCTTGTTTGTCGGTGTTTGGTTTAGAAAAAGAGCAGCTGATATTAAAACAACGGCGACAACAAAAAGGTCAGCAACAATATCAAAAGATAAATCAGCGCGGGCATTTTTTTACGGTGCAAGAAGGGGATGCCACATTTGAAGTAAACCTGCATGATTATCTGGATACTGGGCTGTTCCTCGATCATCGACCGATACGTCTCAGTTTAGCAAAGCAAGCCGCAGGCAAACGTGTGTTGAATTTATTTTGCTATACCGCAACAGCATCTGTTCATGCTGCACTTGGCGGGGCAGATTGTTCAGACTCTGTCGATATGTCGCAAACTTATTTGGCCTGGGCAGAACGCAATTATCGCTTAAATAATCTAGACTTAAAACAGCATCGATTACATCGCGCCAATGTGCTGGACTGGATATCGCAAAATCAGCAGCAATATGATTTGATATTTATTGATCCGCCAAGTTTTTCAAATTCTAAGCGCATGCAAGGCAATTGGGATGTTCAACGCGATCACCATGGCGTATTACAACAGTTGATGCAGCATCTGGCGCCCGCAGGCGAGATGATCTTTTCGAATAATTTACGTCGGTTCAAATTAGACGCTCGTTTAGCGCAAGAATTTAAAGTGTCCGATATTAGTGCATCGACGATCGATCAAGACTTCAAGCGTAATAGTCATATTCATCAATGCTGGCGTATTAACCATAAATAGAGGTGATGTTTGAACCAGTCAATTGAATATCCGCAACAGCCAGCAAAAATCGCTCGAGCTTATATTCGCCCGAGTCAAAGCTTGCAGCTGTTGTCACGTCAAGAAATTGGCAGTTTGATGGAGTCGACAAAGTCTACCTATCAATTATTTCGGCGCTGTGTTTTGGCCATTTTAAGTGCTAATGCGTTTACTGATGATGTACAGGCACTGATTGATCATTTTGATGATTTTAAAATTCGCTTAGTCGTACAGTCTAGAGGTATTCGCCTCGATCTTTATAATGCCCCTGCTCATGCCTTTGTTGATGGCGTGATGATTAAAGCTTTGCGCTATCAAGTTTTTTCAGCACTGCGTGATATTGTCTTTGCTAAACAGGTATTTGATCAAAATGATCAGCAAGTTTATTCGGCGCAAACTACAGATCTTGTGTTTTCCATATTACGACATGCGAATATTGTTAGATCCGGTGTGCGGCCCAATCTGGTTGTTTGCTGGGGCGGCCATTCCATTCCACGACATGAATATGATTTCTGTAAGGAGCTAGGATATCAATTAGGGTTACGCGGCATTGATATTGCGACAGGCTCAGGTCCCGGTGCTATGAAAGGCCCGATGAAAGGGGCTGCAGTAGGCCACAATAAGCAGCAGCTTGAACATGGTCGTTATATTGGTATTACCGAACCTGGTATCATTGCCGCAGAATCGCCCAATATGTTGGTAAATGAGCTGGTGATTTTACCTGACATTGAAAAACGTCTAGAAGCTTTTGTTCGCCTTGCTCATGTGCTGGTTGTTTTTCCAGGCGGACCAGGCACTGCTGAAGAAATTTTGTATATTCTTAGCTTAAAAATGCAGCCCGAGAATGCTGATATTTTATTGCCATTATATTTTGCGGCCGACCATGATAGTGCTGATTATTTTTATCAGCTTGATCAATTTTTAGTGAGTTGCTTAGGTGAACAGGTGCGACAGCATTACAGCCTGCATATTGGTGAGCCGATCGATTTAGCGAAACGCATCAAAAACGATATGTATGACATTAAACGCGCGCGCAATCAGCGTGCTGATGCTTACACATTTAACTGGGATCTATTTATCCCAGAGTCTTTGCAGCAGGCATTTTCGCCAACCCACGAGAATATGTCCTTGCTTCAACTGTCAAAATCTATGCCGGTAGCCGACCTCGCCTGTAATTTACGAGCCGCTTTTTCAGGTATTGTGGCGGGTAATGTGAAGCCGTGGGGAGTTGCAGCAATACAGCAGCATGGGCCATTCAGGTTACATGCCGACAGCCACATTGCTGAACAACTTAATCGACTGCTGCAGCAGTTTGTTAAACAAGGTCGGATGTCGCTTTCTAATAAGCAATATCAACCTTGTTTTGAGTTAGTGGCAAGCTAATGCGCTTAAAAATACTGCTATTCGCTGTTTGCAAACTAAATAACTTGCTCAGACGCAGATATTTCATTAGTCTTAAATAATCTTCTTACGGATGATAATCATTATAAATATCGGAACAGTCTGGGATTAAGCTTTAAGTCACGCTGACTTAATTATTTTTTGCTGCGTATTAATGCTTAGTCAAACCGAAATCGAACCGTCTAAGGATCAATCATGTTAATTCTCACTCGCCGTGTGCAAGAAGCGTTGGTTATCAATGATAACGTAACCATCACCGTGCTCAGCGTCAAAGGCAATCAGGTTCGCCTGGGAATCGATGCGCCACGCGATGTTGAAGTGCACCGTGAAGAAATTTATCAGCGTGTTAAAGGCACGTCTGACGATGATAATGCTGGTAATCGTTAATCAAAACAGTGTTTAATAACATTTTTTAATTGATATTTAAGCTTTATTTTTTATCCATCTCGCTTAACTGATTTATTCAGAAAGACTTGCTGCATTGCACAATAGTTTATTCACAGTCTAATCATCAATCATTCTTGCACCATGTCAGTTCAAACCATCGCGCTGGATATCGATTTAAACAAGCCGCTTCATCAGCAGTCGTGGTTTTGTCAACAACAGGGGTTCAATGCCAAGCTGCAAGCTTGCATGGTGCGAGATCGTTTTTGGCTCTCTAAACAGCGGCATAAAATTCTGCAGCAAGAAAACCCAGATGCAGACTTAAGTGCGCGCTGGTTAGATCGGTTTATTGCCTCTGCTGAAATGCTTCAGCAACGCAGCCAGCTAGATCTTGCAATTACTTATCCCGAGCAGCTGCCGATAAGTCTGCATCAAGCAAAAATAAAATCACTCATAGCAGAGCACCAGGTTGTTGTGATTGCGGGTGAGACGGGTTCCGGTAAAACTACGCAGATTCCTAAGATTGCATTAGAGCTTGGCTTGGGCCGGCAAGGAAAAATTGCACATACTCAACCACGCCGAGTTGCAGCGACCGCAGTTGCAAGGCGCTTAGCTGAAGAGTTAGGTGTAAGCCTCGGTTCAGCAGTTGGCTATCAAATTCGTTTTCAGGATAATTCATCAGATCAATCATTGGTTAAGTTAATGACCGATGGCGTGCTTTTGGCAGAAATTGCACATGACCGATTTCTCGAACAATATGACTGCATCATTATTGACGAGGCACATGAAAGATCGCTCAATATTGATTTTTTGCTGGGGTATTTGCGCCAAATTTTACCGAAACGGCCTGATTTAAAAGTCATTATTACTTCGGCAACGATTGATACCGATCGATTTGCGCAACATTTTTTTGATGCCCCAGTGGTGCAGGTTGAAGGTCGAAGTTTCCCCGTTGATATTGTTTATCAACTAGCAGAGGATGCAACAGAGCAACTGGTGTTAGCAGATGCGGTGATACAGGCATTGACGGACATAGCCAGTGAAGAGCGTGAACAACAGCGCTATCAGAATGGTGATGTGTTGGTATTTCTTCCGGGTGAGGGTGAAATCAGGGAACTATCCAAGCAACTGCGACATTTTGATGATAATCAGCTTGAAGTTCTGCCCTTGTATGCGCGGCTATCAGCGCAAGAACAGCAAAAAATTTTATCAGCTAACCCACACAACCATATTCGCCGGGTAGTATTGGCAACCAATGTTGCTGAGACTTCATTAACAGTCCCTGGTATTCGTTACGTGATTGACTCTGGCTTGGCGCGCGTGTCTCGCTATTCGCATCGCAGCAAAGTACAGCAATTGCCGGTCGAAAAAATATCTCAGGCTGCCGCCAATCAGCGGGCAGGTCGCTGCGGTAGAGTGGCAGCCGGCGTTTGTTACCGGTTATACAGTGCTGCAGATTTTGATCATCGCGAGCCGTTTACGCAGCCAGAAATCCAGCGAACCAATTTATCGCAGGTGATTTTGCAAATGCAGAGTTTGCGTATTGGTGATGTATCAGACTTTCCTTTTCTCGAGCCGCCAGATAAGCGTTTGGTTAATGATGGCTTTAAGCAACTATTTGAAATAGGTGCGCTACAGCAAAATCGAAAAATCACGCCGCTGGGGAGAAAATTGGCCAAGTTGCCGATTGATCCAGCGCTGGCAAGAATAGTAATTCAGGCAGACAAAGAATCCTGCTTAGCTGAAATACTGATCATAGTCGCGGCATTGGCAATTCAAGATCCGCGCGAGTACCCGCAAGATAAACGTGAACAAGCGCAACAAAAGCACAGTGTTTACAAACATCCAGAGTCAGATTTCTTGGCGCTTCTGAAGCTATGGCAGCTCACTGAGGAACAGCGACAAGCGCTAAGCAAAAATCAATTTAAACGCTGGTGTAGCAAGCACTTTTTATCGCCGCAGCGCTTGCATGAATGGCGAGAGCTGCATCGTCAGCTATTAGGCATAATTCGAGATATGCAGTTCACGCAAAATCGACAGGCTGCCGACGCTATGCAAATTCACCGTGCCTTATTGTCAGGCTTTATTACGCAGCTTGGATTTCAGCATCAGCCACGGGTGTTTTTGGGAACGCGTAATCGAGAATTTCGAATCTTTCCAAGTTCCTATGTTGGCCGCAAGGCACCTAAGTGGATTATGTCGGCGCAGTTAATCGAGACCAGTCAACTGTTTGCCCATAAAGTGGGCAAAATCGAGCCAGAATGGGTTGAACAATTAGCACCGCATTTAATTAAGTACCATTATTCAGAGCCACATTTTTCATCCACACAAGGGCAGGTATTAGTGTGGCAGCAAGCCGCTATTTATGGCTTACAGTTGAGTGAGAAGAAACGTGTTAGCTATGCTAAAGTGGATAAGGCCCTAGCGCGAGAAATCTTTATTCGCGACGGTTTGGTGGCTGAGCAACTGCAAAGTTCGGCAAAGTTTTATCAACATAATAAGGCGCTGCGAGCTGCTGCGGAGCAACTGGAGGAAAAAACTCGACGACGTGATATTGTTGCTAATGATGAAGAAGTATATCAATTTTACGCTGCCAAGCTTGATGAGTCAGTTGTTAACAGAGTCAGCTTAGAGCGCTTTTGTGATTCACTTGAGGCAGGGCAGTCGCGGCTGTTGTTCGCAGATGAATCGCTGTTTACTCAGCAATTATTGAGTGATGATGAGGTTGCTCAGTTTCCTGATGAAATTGAGTGGCAAGGCGTTTCTTACCCGTTGCAGTATCAATTTAATCCCGGTAAAGCCAGTGACGGTCTCAGCATTACTGTGCCGTTAGAAAGTTTAAATCGCGTGCCCAGATTTTTGTTCGAATGGCTGGTGCCTGGTATGTTGGCTGATAAGGTAGAAGCACTGTTAAAATGTTTGCCAAAATCACAGCGTAAACAGTTAGTGCCCATTCCTAACACGGTTAATAAAATTTTGCCTCAGCTATCAGCAAAAGATGAACCGCTGCATAAAGCAATTGCTGACGCTGTGTTAAAGACTATAGGGGTGACAATCAAGGCAGATGATTTTCAGCTAGAAAGCTTAGATGACTATTATCGTGCCACAATTATCGTTGCTGGTAGACCCAGTAATAAATCTGAAACTGCTACTCTTCAGCATGCTGTAAAAAAATCAAACAAAAATAAAAAAAACCGGCGTACATCCGCAGCAATCATAGATCAGTCAAAGGATCTAGCTAAGCTAATTCATACACATGGTGATAAGGTTAAACAACAGCTTAACCAGCAGCTCAGTAAGATTAATCAGGGTGAGAGTAAAATTGAAACACGCTGGGTGTTTGGTGAGATTCAAACAGAACAGCTGATTGCCTCTGGCACAGCCCGCATTTGCGCTTATCCGGCTTTACAAGATATGGGTAAAACGGGTGTTCAATTAGTATTGACTGATTATCCGCATTTACAACAAAGCATGCATATGCAAGGCGTTTGCCGATTAGCTTTGCTGCAGCTGAATGATTCGGTTAAATATCTGCGTAAGCAGATACTTCGCGGCAACAGCTTGGCACTCAGCTGCCCTGCAGAAATCGATATGACAGAGTTAGCTGACGATTTACTGTTATCAGCGGCTAAACAAGTGTTCTTTGCTGAGCATTTGCCTTTTAGGCAGGAAGATTTTACGCAACTGTTGCAAAAGCATCGCAGTCAATTAACCGAGACAGCCCTAGCACTGGATAAAATGGTTGCTGAGGTATTTGCCATCGATCACACGATTCGCCAGCAAATGACCAAACTCAGTCAAGCTGCCTATACAGATTCTCTGGTAGATATTCAAAGTCAACG
>JABSRR010000161.1 GCA_013215025.1 Pseudomonadales bacterium | reverse complement strand
CCGAACTTGAATGAGACTGGGCTTGAATGAAGCTATGCTTGCCCAAGGTCAAGATTGCTCAAGGACAAGATTGCTCAAGGGTAAGATTACAAAAGCCCAGGCTAGCATGAGCCCGAGCTTAGATGAGGCCAAGCATGAATTTGGCATCGTTAAGCTACCCTGCATCTGATTAACTTTTGCTGAGCAGAGCTGCTGTTCTATTCATATTAATGTCAGGCTTCAACCCTGGCATCCCTCAAAGCAAGTGGTTTATGCGCACTGTCGCCGTCTAAATAGCGTCAACATAGCCATTAGCAAAATCATCCAGACACTGACGGATCCACCGCCGCCACCGCCGCCGTTGTCATCGTCATCTGGCTGCAAGGGTCTGATACGACTGGTTAATAAGACATCTAAGCTTCGCTCTTGGTATTGAAAAGATATTTTGCCATCTTGCTCCACTGAGTTAAGACGATATTCAAAGTTACAGATCTCGAAGGGCGCAAGCTCTCGGTCGCAGTCGCTGTTCTCGATAAGCTCGACATTATCACTCACCGTTAATAAACCTAAATCGAAAATATTCAATGTATCGGGCGTCAGGTTTTGTAATCTAAATGCATATAACTGATTAGGCTTCAAACTCGACTGCAAGGTTGGTGCATGCCAGGACCGAATAGTCCCTACGATACTATTTACCCGGCTATCTGGAATCGCACTGAACTCAACTTGACGATTTGAAACACGACCCTGATCATCAACATAGCCCTGAAACGTAGAACCATAGCTAACATAATCACCAAATGCGTTTTTAACCATGACCGGACCACCCGAGTCACCATGGCTGACATTGCTATAACCGTCGTCATTGTCCAAATCGACCCTTTCTGCAACCACACAGACAAACGGCGCTAAGTCAGTCTCACCCGCTTCACAGCCATCACGCTGCAGTTCAACCTGTACCTGCCGTAAATTCGGATAGCTTGTCTGCGCATCAGGCACAATATTGCAATCGCCTTGCACACAGGCCGCGTTGCCAAAGCCAATTACTAAGGCATCCTGAGTTGGCTTTAAATCGGTTTTTTTACCCAAATAAATCGCTTTATTAATCAGCAAAGGCTGATCATCAGCGATAATCGAGCTTAAGTTGATAATGGTAAAGTCTTGTTGATTGAAGAAATCGCTACGATCAAAGGGGTCGGCGGTTAAATCAATGATCGGTAGAATTTGGTTATACGCCTCCGGGGTCGAATAATACAGCTGCTCTTCTGGGTCTAGTGCAAAACGCTGCTTTTCTAGGCCTACCACTAAACGAAAGTTAAAATTTAAAGGGCCGACGGAGCTACCGCCCTCCTGCCAAAAATAACGATCACTTCCGAAAGCTACAAGGCAATGATCCGCTGTCCATAGATACTGTCCGGCAATGATAATACCACCACAGTTCGGCCAAAACTTGTTTAGATCACCATTACCACCAAACTCAAAAGTTGCCTGGAGATTTGCAAAAGTCGGGAATTCACCAGGCGGTGCATCGTCACCATTAACAATTCTTGGCAGTGCATCAGCATGCACCAGTACAGGCAATAAACAGCTGCAAAGCAGCATTTTTAACACTCGATTCATCAGAAAATTGCGCATAGATTACTCGTAATAGGCATAAAATAGTCCTGCATTTTAGCACACGCTATGCTTTATTACCCAAACTTGCCCAGCCCAGCGATTTTCAACATGGCGCTTTGCTTATTTTGCGTATTGCATCATCTAAGCATTTACGCTAAAACAGAGAGCGTATCTCGCCATTATTTCCCACGATCACTGCAGACCATAAAAACCTATCATCATGTGGATTATTGACTTTGAGGCCTCCGGGCTAGACAGCAAAAGTTACCCGATTGAGGTAGGCATCACCAATGGTGAGACGGAATACACGAGCTTGATTGAGCCCCTGCCCGGCTGGCAGTTTTGGAGCGAAGAGGCTGAGGCGAAACATGGGATTACATCTCAGCGATTAAAGCAGCAAGGCGAGCAAGCCGCTACAGTGTGTCATGCACTCAATGCGCATCTTGATGGCCAGGATGTGTATTGTGACTGCCTGCCCTGGGATAATTTTTGGCTCAGTCAGCTATTCACAGGCTGCTGTATCTCGGTCACGTTTTGCCTCAAAGAGATCAGTGATTTACTGCCCTCAGCTGCATTAATAGATCACTATTTAGAAATCCGCCAGGCATTAATCTTGACGGATCGCTTTCAGCTACATCGCGGCTTAGATGATGCACGCCTGATTTATACCGCATTGCAGCAAACCTTAGCCAACTATCCAGCTTAAGCCAACTATCCTGCTTAAGCCAGCTTACCTGCTTAAGCCAGCTTAGGCTTGATCAATGTCTATCATAAACGAAGCAATATCCAGCGGCTGCTTAGCTGCAAGCTGAGAAAGTTTTCGACGATAGTGGCGTTCAGACACATCATAGTGCGAAACGCTATAGCTTAAAGGCGATAGCTTAGCGGCTAAACGACGTTGATTAAGCTGTTGGAAAATCGCTACCGGCTTGGACAAACCTTTGCATGAAAACCAGAGTTGATTAAGCCACTCACAGCTGGCTGCAAATTCCAGTATTTCATCATCTAACAGCGGCACAGGTCCTTTAGCATTTGCCGCTTTTCGCTTAATAATAGACAGCGGCCAAGGCAAGTTGTTCTCATAACCGGCAATTAAGCCAAAGTTTAGATGGCGCTGTTGCTCACTATCTAATACATCACGTAAAGCAAACAAGCTATGCGGCGAGAAAGACACGACACGTAACCAAGGTTTACCATGATTGCTTGCAAACGCATCAGACAGATACGGCTTTATCACCTCAGCCAAAAGATCAGGATACACTTTACATGAATCGGGCGCTCGCGACGGCGAAACCTGACAGCAGGCATCAGCTTTTAAATCTAAATAGAGCAGCTTATCTTGATGATAGCCTTGCGCCACAAAGGTCTCTAACAGCTTGGATAATGTATTTTCACGCAAATAGTCATAAGCTGGCGATGGATAGGCAAGTTTGTCGGGGAGGATCGGGTCATGCAAAATACAGGCGGTATTAGCAACACCGGCCAAATCACTTCGCCCACGATCATCATCTAGTAAGATTTGTACATCAAGCTCAATCGCATCTAAACCATATTGCTTAAAGGCCTGCTCCATCAACTGCGCCACAGGCTTAGCCTCGGCGGCGGCAAATAAGGCGCCATTACCGGCTATTGTGGCAGTAGCAGCGACGCCGTCTGGGGCTTGCTCAGGCTTAACCTGACTGACAATGCGCATAGGGTAATATCGAAAACTGCCAGCGCCATGACCAATAAGCGCTAAGGTATCATCATTTCCCTGTAGTTGCCGATGAAAAGCCTGCACGGGTTTGAGTTGCGCTGAAATTTCATCCGCCCCATCATTTTTATGCCGTAAGCGCAGCCTTGACGGGCTTATCAATGGATACAGCAAAGCTTGTAGATTCAGCATTTGGCTTCCAACCGTGATCAAATCGTATAGGTGTTATGCAAAGGAACATACTCAATGCAAACCATACAAATATGCGAGCTAAAACACAAACAGCGAAAACACCATCACTGGCATCCATAGACAGAGTTAATCGGTCAGCAGCTCAATTTCTACGCGACGATTGACTTGACGCCCATACTCACTGTCGTTACTTTGCTGCGGCTTTAATTCACCAAAGGATTGCAAAATAATCCGCGATTCAGCAATATCGCTTTCAGCCACTACGCTATCTTTTACGCTCATTGCTCGGGCCAGACCTAGGCGTTGATTATCTTTGACCGAGCCAATATCATCGGTATGACCATGTAATCGCAGTTGCCATGAATCATGGCGCTGCATCGCTTGCCCAAGATCATGTAGCTGCTGTTTATCACTGCTATTAACTGATGATTCTGCTGATGCAAACAACACTTGTTGTGGAAACGCTTGCTCATGATCCAACGCTGCGCTTGCCATATCATCTGAACTATCTTGCACGCTCTTGTGTGCTTGACCAAATTGATACACCAGGGCAAGTGATATCAATGTATTCACTGAATCATCTTCATCACCGTAAATACCACGTAACTCGGTTCGAAGAAATATGCGTTCAGCGTGTTGGTATCGTAAACCAATGCCGGTATTCAACGTTGTTTCGGTATAGCCATCATAGTCATCCACTTTAAACCGTTGTTTACCGACACCAAATGGCATATAGAGGTTAAACCGATCCGAAAAATTTTCAAACTGATAGACTGCATCTAGCGAAAAGTTTTGCACACTTACCTTCATATCATTAAATGGCTTCTCAGTAATATGTGTATCAGCTTGATTCGCTTGAAGCTCTAATGCCCATGCTCGGTTAAAACGATAACCCATTGCTACACCCGCATTACCAGCATCATCGATGTTATAATCATCATCAAAAACAGCATAAGCAACTGACGGCGCAAGATAAAACCCCGAATCTATACTGCCGAATTCATCATTGGCAGCTAAATTATATTGACTTGTTAGTAAAGCAGCACATAAAACTGAGATATTATATAAACGTTTCATACTGATCCCTTAAACGATTTTTTGTTTTAAAAAGTTCTAACAGTATAAATACAGATAATTATTCAATCGAGAAAACCAAGCCCGCTCACAAACGGGAAAAGCCCACTAAATGCTAATAGCTTTTTTGCAGCTTTAATATTGGCAAATTCAAACCTCGCGAAATTTAAAATGCGACGTTTCTTCCCAACACGGCCGTCATTATTCTAAGCGCTAAAAACGCGTAAATCTTTGCATCACTTATTCAAATTTAGGCGTTTCAGGTAATAGAATTATTCAATGGGCTTATAGCAGTATCGAGTGGGCCGCGAAAAATAGATCTTTCTTTTTGCATATTTATAATTTTTACACATGAAAAATATCAAAAAGGACTCCGACATGAATACCCTATCAAAAGCTGCTTTAAGCATTTTTACAGCATGCATTTTCAGTCAGCCTAGCCTTGCTCTCGAAACAGGATACGATTTATCTGGCTACCGAATTATTGATTCCAATGCCGACGCTGCTGATAAGCCCAGCTATGCCTATCAAGATATCAGCACAACGGGTGATGCACTATTATTAAACAAAGAGCTAGTCACTATTGAGCCAATATTTCCTTTTGATTTTTATGGTGAAATTTATGACGAGGTTGTTGTCAGCGTCTACGGTATCGTTGGATTTTGGGATAATATGTTTTTGTTAGCTGACTATGATCTAGTCAATAATGCTAAAACCGCCATTCCCATTAGCCCTGATCAGCAAAACTACATACCGGCACCCTTTTTAGCACCATTTTATGACGATTTAGATCTTTCTAATTACGATATTTATGCTCAATTACAAGGTGATCCCGGAAATCAACAGTATATCGTGCAATACCAAAGTGCGCATGCGCATGACCCTCTGAGCCCTGCGCAGCGATTTGAATTTCAAGTTATACTCAATGAATCTGACAACAGCGTACTGTTTCAGTATAAACACAGCGATAACAACTCCATTGGTCGCCTTGGCAGCGAAGCAACGATAGGCATTCAAAACAACCAAAGTGAAGGACTTAGCTATGCCAGTCGCGAATCAGCGCTTGAAGATCAGCTCGCTGTTTTGTTCTCCAAAGCCGAACAGTATATTGGAAGTGATAAAGCCAATGGATCAAAGCAAACAGGTCGACCTGGCGAGCGAGTAAAGCATACGGTAAGTTTTATTAATGCAACTGGCGCGACTGCAGTATTTAATCTAACGACTACTGAGAGTATCTGGTCAGTAGAGCTCTCAGAGAATCAGCTGAGCATGGATGATGGTGATATTGCCACGGTGGATGTATGGGTTGAGATTAACGATGCCGAGCAGCTGCAATCCCTGAGCGACCAATTTTTGCTGCAGATTAGCGGTGCAGGCTACCAAACAGCGGTTAATCTTCAGACAGACACAACATTTATAGAGCGCCTCACGCATTTTGAAGCCAACCAAGATAAACGCTTAATTGAGGGAATACTGGGCAGCAATAATCAAACAGCGATTGTGAATGTCAGCTTTGACGAAAAATATGCACCACCTTCTTTTTTTACTATTGCTGAGGCTAACACGCAAAATAATATGCCATTGGCATCATATTTTAACTATGCCGATGCCAACTTCGGCTACTCCGAGCTCATTAACAATATATTTTTTATCAGCAAAAGTGCAGGTTTGTACTCTGATACGTCAGAGCCAAGCTATGCAGGGCTTAACGCTATTTACCGAATGGATATTCATGGTCAAGAGCCGCAAAAACTAGTCGAGCTTGTGCAAGAGCAAGATCAATACAGTGATGAAAACAGCTTTATGCAGTTTGCCGCTGCACGCAATGCTTATGTATTAGCGTTTTTGAGTAATGATGATTGGACCGGCGAGAATCCCGATAAACGCGTGCAGTTATTTTTATCTGACTTAGACGGTAAGCAACTCGAACAAATTACCCAAGCGCAAGGTGTTGAAAGTAGCGATACTGAGAATCAAATTGCCATATCAGATGATGGCTCGACCGTTGTTTTTTCACATAACGCTAATTTGCTCAATGAGCCGGAACTTGCAAATAATAACAACTATTTTCTTTATCGCTTAGATACTGCCTCGTCAGAATTGATTCGACTCTCAGCGGATGAGCTAGATACTGAGTATCTCGATATTTCTGCAGACGGCGAAAAAATTGTTTGGGTGGCGGATGCCGACGATGAAATCGATCATATCTATACCATCAATCGTGACGGCAGCAATTTTAAGCAAATTACTTACGATCAACAAAATAACGATTACGATGATATTTCATTGTCAGGCGACGGCAGAATTATCGTTGTTGAAGCGAATTCTGACTTACTAGGCATTGATAAAGATAATGCCTTAGACGACTTATTTTTGCTTGGCTACGATGGTGCCAACGTCACTCGCATTACCCATTCATCAGACTTTGGTGACGGCAGTTTTGAGGCCTTGAATCCCGAAATATCGCCTGATGGTGAGTGGCTATTATTTAAATCAAATGCACCTATCACGGATACTACGGCGCTGGGTGAAGAGCAGATTTACTTGCTAAACCTTCAGCAAGCCCTGCCTGAGTTTTTCATTCAATTAAACCAGACACCAGAGCCCGAACCAGAAACAACACCTGAGCCGGAGCCACAACCAGCACCATCAAGTGAATCTGCTGTAGAAATCAGCCTCGAGCAAAAACCCAATCTGCTTTCTGAAAACAGGCAATGTAGCCCTGAGCCTTATTGTGATACAGCAGGCAGCATGACATACAGCGGTTTGCTGTTAATGCTAATGCTTGGGCTAGTTCGCTTTAAGGCCACTCTAGGCTCTTCATACCCTGCGCTTAAGCATATTCGTTTAACACCTTCGTCATTACCACAGGCAATATTGCTTGGCAGTTTAATCGCCTCAGCATCACTGGCCCAAGCCGACAATCACTATGCACGATGGCTTACTATTGCTGATGCAAAGCGCTCTCCGGCGGAACATATTGACTTAGGTAAGCCGGGTGACTCACTGGGTGAGCACTACGTTTTTGACCAAGCATTGCTGAATAAAGATGGACGCGACATTGGCAATAATAGTGGTTACTGCGTTCGCACCAAGCTGCAACATAGCTTGCAGTGCCAATGGACGCTGACGCTTGCGGAGGGCACGATTCAAGTGGCTGGGCGTGAGTTTGATCAGGGCGAGTCCATCATTCCGATTGTCGGCGGCAGCGGGAAATTTCAGGGTATTGATGGCTATATGCGATCATTCAAAAATCCTGATGGCAACT
>JABSRR010000160.1 GCA_013215025.1 Pseudomonadales bacterium | reverse complement strand
CAATCGCGCTGCAGGCCTGAAGGCTTTGCAGTGCATCAGATAAACGAGGATTGCGGAGTTTAAATGGCTGCTGGTTTTGGTTCAATTCATTTTTAATATTGCAGCTAACATTGTTGAAAAAACGTGAAAATCCGCTAAATAGCTGTCTTTATGGTTAACTATTGCGCTGTTATGGCGGTTTGAGGTGGCCCACCTCTACTTAAGTAGTTTGCTAAAAAAGCCTGCTAAAACAGCGTGCTAACAAAGCGGCTTAACACCAGAGAGTTAAATAGAAGGCCCAAACAGCGAGCTTAAACAGCGGGCTCAAACAGCTGGCCATTAATCAGGTCGATAAACAGCGCCATGGATTCACTGAGGTTTGGCATGGCCAAGCCATAACTAAACAGTGCCACACCCACGCCGCCGCCCAGCAGCGCGTTGACCAAATGCGGTGCGCTTGCCCCGGCGCGAATTTCGCCACTGTCGATAGCGGTTTGAAACAGCTGCGTCATCGCCGCAAAGATCGGGTCGTCGGCGCCATTGAGCAGCGCGTCTAGCTCGCTGTGACGGCGCATCTCGATCGGTACTGCAGCTAAAAAGCCGGTAATGCTGGGGTCTTTGTCGTGCTCTTCGGCAATCGCGGCAAACACTAGGGTAAGCCGTTGCTTGAGGCTTTGCCCTTGTTCAAAGCTTTGCGCGTAGTGCGGCAGCAGTAGCTGCTGCGTGTCGACAAGCGTGGCGAGATAGAGCGCAAGTTTACTGTCGAAATAGCTGTAAATGGCCGCATGGCTCACCCCAACCGCCTGGCCAACGGCCTTGAAGGTGGTTTGCGCATAGCCTTTTTCAGCAAAAATGCGCCGCGCGGCGGGTAGAATTTTCGCGAGGGTGGCTTGTTTATTACTGCCTTTGGGTCGGCCAGCTTTGGAGGCGCGACGGGCAGTTGTGGTGCTGCTTTGGCTCATGCTGATCAGTATATCGAATTAATTTACTTGCATGTTAATTAATTTACGGGAATAATTTACACGCTAGTAAATTAAATAATAAGTACAGGTGTTTCTATGTTTGGTCTCGACTGGTGGCAGTATATTTTAATCGGTTTAGCCGGCGGTAATTTTTTCTTTTTGGGTATTGGTGGGGCGATTCATTATTACTTTTATCACCTCAAGCGTGCCGATAACGCCAGCTGGAAGATGCAGCCGAACCGGTTTTTATCTGATCGTTTAGCGCGTCATGCCGCGCTATTAGGTACCTTCAATCTCAATCTTGCCGCCGGCACTTATGGTTTGTTGGCTTGGGGGGTGATGGAGCATGGCTGGGGGCAGATTTACTGGAGCTTTAGCGACTATCCCCTAGATTGGGCGTTTTTATCGGTGGTGATCTCCTTTATCTTTATTGAGGCAGCTGCCTATTATTTGCATGCCTGGGGCCATAGCCCATTTATTTATAAGCATATCCATAAGATTCATCACTATTATTCCGCACCCACCTATTTTTCAATTTCGGCGATGCATCCTTTGGAATGGATTGCGCATTCTGCCTATATTGTCTTGCCCGCGTTTCTCTGGCCAATGCACTGGAGCCTGTATTTATTTGTGGTGATGGTGACCTTTTATTATGGCTTTTGGGACCATTCTGGCATTCAGTTAAAGCGTAATTTACCGTTCCATGGCTCTAATCAATTCCATGATGATCATCATAAATACTTTCATGTGAACTATGGGTTCTTAACCCCAATTTTTGATAAGATTCACGACACGATGCGCCGTGATGGCCACCATTACACCGAAGATACCTTTGGTGGCAAGGGTAATGGCAAGGTGAAAGCCAATAAAATGGTAGGCGAGCCTATTGGTAACTGGGTGGATTATAGTCAGCCGGTTAAGCGTTACCAGAAAACGAATATAAGCACGGCCGAGTCACCGTTTTATGCGCAGGCAAACCCTGATAACACGGTTAACAACGATAATGATAACGAAGTGATCGTATAAGGAAATAGTTATGTCTGAACCACATGTGGCTTATGCCATGAATAATGAGGCGGCCACCAATGCGCTGATTTATTTTAATGCGCCGTCAAGCTTGCTCACCCCCACCCATTTTTGGATAGAGTTTATTTTATTGGCCGGCATTGTGCTGTCGATGGTGCATGCGTTTAAACATGATAAGGCTGCGGGCGGCAATACAGCGCGGCTAACCTTATTGAATTGTTTTCTCTATGGTTTGATGATGGATATTATTTCCTATTACACGGTAGAGAATTTTTGGCACGGTGAGTTTACCGTGATGTTCTTGTATAACCGCTTACCGCTGTATATCGCCTTGTTTTATCCGTCATTTATGTACCACGCGATTATGACGATCAGGCGTTATGATTTTACGCCGCTGAAAGAGGCGATTATTACCGGCTTCTTTGCCGGTTTAATGTATCTGATTTTTGATAATACTGGGCCGATTCTTGGCTGGTGGATTTGGGCAGCCGATGACCCCAGTACCTTCCCGTATGTCAGTTCTGTGCCGCTAACCAGTTATCACTGGTTCTTTACTTTCACGATTGCCTTCAGCTTTGTCAATCGCTGGGTGCATGGCCTGAATGGGCAAAAGGCTAAGCAGCTGCTGGCGATTGTACTGCAGCCTACCTTAACCATTTTGTTGGGCAGCCTGATTTTTATTCCCTATAACCTGTTTGGACAGGGTATGCCGCCCTATGATGCGCTGCCTTGGGCGCAGAGCTTAACGGCTGCGGTAATGGTGCATGTGCTAACGTTTTCGGCTGCTGCTTGGCTGTTCTTGGTCAGCTGGCGTAAGCCTGCGACCGCGCGCGATAGCCTGCTGATGGTTTTCCCGTTTATGTATTTAGTCGGCCATGTGTTTTTTAATGTCTATGCCTATGAGGCCATCTTTAACGCCAATGCTGAGGGTGTTGTGCAGCTGGCGGGTAATGCGCTAGATGCTGGCAATTTGGTGGCTGTGATTATCGCAACCGTACTCAGTGCTGCAATCATCTTGCTGTCTCACCCGCTTTCATCGACAAAAACATCGCCTTGATTGCCTTGCTCGCGATAGTTTAGCGGGCGCGGCTGCGGTTATGCATTAGCTGCAGCTGTTATGTGCGGGCTGTGTTTTGCGCGCTTTTTCGTGTCACCGGTCTCTTGTTTCCGGTCTCTTATCACCTGGCATCCGTCACCCGGTATACGCCTCTCATAACCAAAACCTGGCATCGCTTGCCTATGCCTGCCTTGTGCTTGCTGAGTCAAAAGCTGAGCGACATCTTGCTGAATGGGCTGTTTTGCAATGAACGGGCCTTGGCTGCATTTGAGTGGGCCGTGCAAAATCGATCTATGAAGCCTAGCTGCTTATACTGTGAGCATGGCTGTTTGGAGGGCCGAGCAAGGTTTGTTGCTTATTTGCTGCTTATTAGAGTAGCAAGCGAAAGATCACTCGGTTGGCCCCATCAGCTTTCGCTGCCTGCAGGGCGAAAGTGCTAATACTGTGCTGGACGGCGAAAAAAACAGTGCCGAATTGGCTGGCTTAGGTTGTTCTGATAGCTGTTGTGCTGTCAAAACTGTGGTGTGGTTCATTACCACAGGGTAATAATGGGCAAATCACTACGTATTAAGCGGCTTAATAGATGGCTTTTGATTATAATTTGAGCGCTATTTTTGTTAAAATCGCGCTATAAAATATGGCTGGATGCTACTATGACTACCTTGATGTTCTATAAAGACCCGGTTGCCCTCAACCGTGATGCACATAAAACTTTATTATTTACCGCACAAAATGACTTTTCCTTTGCCGAGTCGATTAACTCTGTGCCGCTGACCGGTATCGAGTTCTTTGAGGCCAGCCGTGATATGCCGGTGTTGTTCAGTCAGGATGATAACGGCGATTTTTTCCCCTTGGCCTTGTTGTCACTGCTTAATGATCAGCACAAGCTGAGTGAGCAGGGTGAGTGGGGCGATACCTATATTCCGGCCTTTATTCGCCGTTACCCGTTTGCCCTCACCGATGAAGGCACAGTGTGTTTTGATCAAGCGGCGGCGCATTTTTCTGAGCAGCAGGGTGATGCGCTATTTGATGAGCAGGGCGATAATTCGAAAGTATTGGATAATGCGATCGGGTTTTTAAATCAGTTTGATCAGCAGCATAAGCACACCTTGGCGTTCTGTCAGGCGGCCAAGGCCTTAGACATGTTTAAGCCCTTTAATATACAAGTGAATCAGCCAGACACTGACCCACTGCGCTTGCAGGGTTTGTTTGCCTTGGATGAGGAAAAACTGACGCAGTTAGATAAGGATCAGCTGGATGATTGGTTTCGCAAAGGCTGGCTGGCTTGGTCATATGCCCATATGCATTCATTAGGTGCCTTAAAGCGCTTATTAAAATACCAGCAAAGCGGTGAGGCCCAGTAAGGCCTTGGCCGCATTTTAGATAAGTTTATAAAGCAGCTCAGCTGCTTTTATTGTCTTTATAATGTGATGAGATTATGGGTATTTTCCACAAAACACCGTTAGCGATTGAGACAGCACGCCATATTCAGTTGATGAAGCGTGGCGTCAAGGGCTCGCTGCTGGGTACGGGTTCATTCATGTCGTCTTTAGTATTGGCGGCACCTGCGCATAATATTGATGCCGAAGCCTCGTTCACCACCGTGACCAGCAACGGTAATACCCATGATGTCCGCTCAAACGTCACCGTTAATCGCAATGCCGTCAACGTGTTTAATGAGTTTACCGTCGGCAAAAATCACACGGTTAATCTGAAGTTCAACGAGCAGGCTAATAATCCGCAGGATCGTGTTGTCAACATCATGAAGGGCAATGCCGCCGCTGAAATTCATGGGGTGATGAACGCTTACAATAATAACGCCTTGGGCGGTGACGTTATGTTTGTCAGCTCTAACGGCTTTATCGTTGGTGCATCTGGCGTGGTGAATGTGGGTAGTTTAAGCGTGCGCACGCCTGATCAATCGCTGGTCGATGATCTTTGGAATAATCAGGGCAATATAAAAGCCGGTCAATTGGATGATTTAACCGCGGCCAACCCTAATTTTGCGATTTCAAACGCTGGCCTGGTATCGATAAAAGGACGGGTATACGCCAAAGATAAGGTTGAAATTATTGCAGATGAGGTGCTCATCGAGACCGAGGGCGACTCAGCCGAAAACCCAGATGGCATTAGCGGCGCCATTGTTGTGGGTGATGTGGCCTTAGATGCGGCGGTAAATGTAGGCGATTTAAATCAGCCCACGGAGTTAGTGTCTGCGGGTGGCGAAATTTTCATTCAGGCGAGTGGCGATGTCATTGTTTCGGGTGCGCTATTAGCTGATGAGAAAATTGATATCGACGCTCAACAAGCCGGTTTTTTGGCTGGCGCTGTTGTGGATGCGCGCAAATCTGCGACTAGCTCGGCGGCTGAGCATGGCGCGATCAGTATTTCAGTTGACGATGTTTTACTGGATGCAAATCTCTATGCCAACACGATCGAGCTAGAGCAGGGCAATCTAAGCATTATATCGGATGATAATGTGGTTATTGCGGCGGCGGTCGATGATTTGAGCAATGCCGAGGTCGATCTGTCGCAACGAGAAATTGTAGGTCAGCTTACAGTTGCTGGTGAGCTAAATATTGTTGCTGAAGGGGATGATATCCCTGTCACGCTAAATCAGCTTGAGGGCTCGTCGATTACGGCGGCCCAGGTGGATATTGATGCTGATGTGGTAAACATAGCCGGCAGCATCACCACGACTAACGCCGATGCTGACAATGCTAGCGGTATTCTCATTGATGCACCGGATATTCATATCGAGCAGACCGCGTTGCTGGACTCAGTAGACGGCTTGGTGCAGTTATCGGCTGTATCTGAGGATCAGGTCGGTGTGCTGCAAATCGCTAATGCGAATGCATCGATTCAGGTTGATGGCAGTATATCGGCAAGTGACGTCGATATTCATGCGCATGCTGATGCGCAGTCGACTTTTTTTGAAGATGGGGTAGGTAGCTTAATAACCACTGTTTCAGCCTTTCTCGGCGTAGCCTTTCATTATGTTGATGCGCAGGCCAACGCCAGTTTAAGCGTGGGTGGAACGGCCAATATTCAGGCCGATGGTGATATCAATATCGCATCATCAACGGTGTCGATTGCCGATTCGAAAGCTGTTTCCTTAAATGGAAATAAAAAAGCCGCCTTTGCCACAATGTTTGCGAATACCGAAGCGACATCGCTAACCGATGTGCAAGCGGGTGCGACCATCGAGTCGGGCGGCGAGCTGACGCTGACGTCGCATAATGAAGTGTATAATAATGCGTTTTCATTTTTAGTTATTGATAGCGACACTAATAAAAATTCAGTCGCGGTTGCTGTTGCTGAGGCTGATGTTTCGGCTAACACCAGTGTTGCATCTGGCGCCTCGCTGGTGGGGAAAAATGTCAATGTAGTTGCGGAAAACTCTAGCGGCTTTTATGCCTCAGCCTCTACTTATGGGTTAAAAAATGATGAAAATGGCTTGGCTGTAGCGCTGGGCGATTTTAATACTGAGGCTATCACCACAGTTGGCGCTGATATTATTCAAACTGCAGATGGCGACGATGCTGGGCAAGTGAATATTCTGGCTCTAGATGTGGTGCAGCAGCAACAAGTCTTGAGTGCAGCTACCGTTGGCAGTAATGCACTGTTTCGAACCCTGGGTTCCTCAGCGGTCAAGGGTATCGATAAGGCGCAGTCGGGTTTAAATACCCTTTATAGTCTCGTGAGCGGCAATGCGCAGTCAGATATTGAGCGACAAGCCGGCTTAGAGCGCGAAAACGGCGTAGTTAAGTGGAAACGCGGTTTATCTCTGGCGGTCAATTTATCAGAACATAATGCCAGTGCGGTATTGGCCGGTGATAGCGATCAACGAGCAGCTCCAGTTGTTACTGCAGACGGTAATGTGTCTGTGGCCGCGCTGCAGTCATTAGAAGAATACCGCACCGCTTCTGAGGCCGCCGTATTATCGCCGCCCGAGCAAAGTGATCAAACCACGCAGACCCAGAGTGCCTTGGCGATGGCATTAAATATTGCCTATGAGAATTCTGACACCGTAGCTTTGGTAGGCGAAGGGGTGCGAATTGATGCCAATAATGTTGCGGTGCATGCTAAGTCATATATGCCTATTTCTGAGCGCTATAGCCCTGAAGAATGGGATGGCGCCTTCGATGTGATTAATAAGATAAATGGGATTGGCGGGCTGCAAAAAAATCTCTTAACCAGCTATGCCAATGCGGGTGCTGAAGCTGAAGAAAGAGTTTACGGCGTGTCTGCCAATGTGATTGTGAATGATCGCGGTGCTGAAGCGTGGATAGACGACGGCGCAAATATCACTAGCAGCGGTTTTGAGCCCTGGAGCCTCGAATACACCATTGAAAACAGCAGTAGAATCGCTGGCTTTTTGGGTGAAGATGAGGTGTTTGTTGATGAAGATGTGAATTTTGCCTTTGATCATGCGATTGACGTAAAAGCGCAGAATATCAGCGAGTCTATTCATATTGCCGGTAATGCGGGTGCCTTATTAATTAAAGCGGGTGTTGGCACAAATAAACAAGGTAAATCGATTGGTGCCTCATTAAGCTATATCGAGATGAATGTTGATACCGTTGCAGGTGTGGGCGCAGCGAAGCTTGACGGCGATGTTGGTGTGACTGCCGATACCGATGAGCGGCATTTTCTGATTACACCAAGTTCGGGCGTTAGTTCGGGTGATGGCTTTAACGGCATCATGGGCATTATTAATACCTCGGCCAAAACCTATGCGTCGATCTCTAATCTTGCAGAGATTAACGCCATGGCAATTAACCAAAATCTGGCGGGTGATTTTATTACCAGCGGGGTGTCGGTTAAGGCAGATTATGCAACATTTAACTGGTCAGCGGCGGGCGCGTTTAACTGGACCGACCAAGATGCAATTGGTGTTGCGATTGCAGTGAATGCTGCTGACGCTGATACCAAGGCCTATAT
>JABSRR010000159.1 GCA_013215025.1 Pseudomonadales bacterium | reverse complement strand
AGCCAAGATTCACGATCACAGAACCTTTAACTCACGCTTATCGGCGTAAATTTCAGTTCTTTTGAAAACATAAGTCCTTACACAAGCATCAGTTGCTTGAAAAGACAGAGGCGACGCAAATATCTCAAGGCATCATAGCGGTAAGGATTTAGCTAGCGAGAACATCGTGGTTAGTCTAGATATTACCCAGAAAAGGCTAGGTTCAGAAAAGTTAGTTAAGAAAAGCCTAGTTAAGAACAACCTAGTTAAGAAAAAGCTTGAGCCTAGAAAAGCATAGAGCTTTACATAGAGCTGTAAAAGCCTGGGCCTAGATAAATCATAGGCCCAGACAAATTACGAAGGGTGTTAAAGAATGTCGATCAAGTGCACTTCAAACACTAAAACTGCGCCGCCTGGAATCGAGGGCGGTGCGCCTGCATCACCGTAAGCTAAATCTGATGGAATCACCAAGCGCAGCTTGTCGCCCGTGTTCATCAGCTGCAGCGCTTCAGTCCAGCCCTTAATCACTTGCGTCACACCGAAGCTTGCAGGTTCGCCACGCTCAACCGAGCTGTCGAATACCGTGCCATCCATAAAGGTGCCATGATAATGCACTTGAACGGTTGAGTCGGTGCTTGGTTTTTGATCACCACTGCCAGTTTCTAAAACTTCATACTGTAAGCCAGACTCGGTCACGGTAACACCATCGCGTTTGGCGTTTTCGCTTAGAAAGGTTTCACCCAGCTCGGCCATTTTCTCGGCTTGCTCGGCGCGGTCTTTTTCCATTTGCGCTTGAATCGCGGTATAGGCTTGATTTAACTCTTCTTCAGACAGCTGAATTTTATTGCTTTCTACAATGTCGGCAATGCCGGCAAATACCGCAGCAGTATTTAGGCCGTTAAATTTATTACGGATCAATTGCTGACCAAATTGCAGGCCGAAACCGTAACTGACGCGCTGGGCGTCATTTTCGAAAGTGAATTCTGACATAGTAAACTCTTAAGTAGTGCGTTAAAAAGGCGCGCAGTATATCAGCATCTAAGAAATAATGCTGATCTTGTGACCATATTGATTTAACCAATCGATATGATGTTGATAATCAGGGCAATAGCTATGGACTAATTGCCAGTAAGTTTTTGAGTGGTTCATATACGTCAAATGACAAAGCTCATGAATGATGACATAGTCCATTACTTCAGGCGGGGCCATAATCAACAGCCAGTTAAGCTGTATTTCGCCTTTGCTGCTACAGTGCCCCCATTTTGATTTGGTTTTGCGAAACTGCACAGCAGTTACCGGTTTTGGCGGGCAAAGCTGTTGCTCAAGCTCGAGGGTGCGAGCGCTTAAGTAGCGCTCGGCTTCTTGCTTCATCCATTTTGCTAAATAAGCGGCATGTTTAGTCGGTTGATGAGCTGATGTCGCATAATGAAATACATGCAGTATATTTTCGCGCTCAATCACTTGAGGCTTGCCAGAATGATGCAGGATAGTTCTAGGCGTTCCAAAAAATAGGCACTGGCTTTCGTGACTGAAGTCAGGTTTTTCACCGTGTCGTGCCGCCGCCTCCTGTAAACGCAAACGGCACCAGTCAGCTTTATCCAGCACAAACTGTTCTATTTCCTGATCGCGAAGCCAATAGGGCGACCTCACCTCAACAAACTGTTCTTTTACCGTCAGCGATAAGGTTTTACGCTTGCACTTAATGACTCTAACATCAAAATCGAGTGCCGCGATTGCTGATAAAGCTTCTGAATTAGTGACTAATGGCATTCAGCAGCTTATCGATTTTATTGTTGCATTCTTGATATTCACTGAGCAGCTCTGAGTCTTTGACAATACCGCCGCCCGCCCAGGCGTGTACGGTTTGCGCCGCTTTGTCGCAGAGTAGGGTGCGAATCGCAATATTCGAGTCAAAGCGTTGATGACAGCTGGCCAAAAAGACGGAGCCGCAATAAATTTGTCGGTCAAAGTTTTCTAGCTGGTTAATAATTTGCATTGCACGCTGCTTCGGTGCACCAGTAATAGAGCCACCGGGGAAGGCATCAAAAAATACGTCAAAGGCATCTAGATGCGCACTCAGTTGGCCTTCAATATGGCTTACTAAGTGGTGAACATTGGCAAAACTTTCAATTTCAAATAGCCGATGGGCGGATATGCTGCCGGGCACGCAGTGCTTGCCAAGATCGTTGCGAATTAAATCAACAATCATGAGATTTTCGGCACGGTTTTTCTCACTGGCCATTAGCTGCTGCGCAAGCTGTAAATCTTCGCGGGTTTTTGAGCTGCGTTTTTCAGTGCCTTTGATCGGGCTTGATAGGATCTTAGATGCTTCTACGCGAATAAAACGCTCTGGTGAAATAGACAGCAGGCTGAAGGCGTCGCGATTTATATAGGCCATAAACGGTGATGGAACAGAATCGGCCAGGTTGCAAAAAGCGGCGAAAGGTTGCCCCTGGTATGGCGCTTGATAATGCTGCGCATAATTAATCTGATAACAGTCACCGGCGGTTAAAAAACCTTGAATACTGGCGAAGTCTTGATGGTATTGCTGGCTAGCCGTATCGCAGCTAAATGCTTTGGCGGCAAAACTTTGCGGCTGCAGCGTAATCGCGTTGATTTCATGCAATATGGCCTCACATTGATGATCAGACAGCTCATCTAAGCAAATCAACTCAGTCAGCTGTTCGGCATGGTTAAACACCACCGTCCATGGATAAAAACCGGCGCAAAATGCCGGAATAGTGCCGCCGCCTGACGGATTTTTCTGCTTTGGTTTGCCGCTGAGTGGGTCAAGTGCATAACCTAACTCATAGCTGGCATAGCCGAGCCAGCCTCCGGCAAACGGTAGCGAGGGGTTCTCTGCGTCGCGATGGTGTGCCAGCGCCGCTCTGAGTTCGCGCTTGCAGTCCTCTAGTTTGAAGCTATCAATGTCATAGCTAAGGGTTTGGCTGGGCCTAGTGGCAAAAAAGCTGAACTGGCTGGCCGGGTTTTCGCCTGCACTAGCAAAAAATACGGCCCAGTCTTCTTCGCAAAAATAGGTGAATAATTGCCGGATTGACAGGGGGCTGTTGATGGTAAAGCGTTTCATAGCGGCCCATTGTAGAGATTTTATATGTCAGAAGCAGCAACTTTCATGCGGTCGATACGCTCACGAAAAATAGCTTTTCAGGTCATGCTCGCTGGCCGCAAATTGCATTGACTTTTTAGGGGTAAATCTATATGTTATCGCGCGTTTTAAAGGCTTTTGCCATACCCTAAAAATTAAATAATTGCCTCTGGATTGAGATCAATGACTAAATCTAAAGTGATCCCTTCTC
Source organism: Pseudomonadales bacterium (assembly GCA_013215025.1). NCBI lineage: Bacteria > Pseudomonadati > Pseudomonadota > Gammaproteobacteria > Pseudomonadales > Pseudomonadales bacterium. Next base: position 4,818 of record JABSRR010000159.1, on the reverse strand, counting down.
TTGAAAACCCGTTCGAAGAGAAGCAAGAAATCGAATTTGCTGTACCTGGCCAAGCATCTTACCAGCCTGGATTGTACGAAGAAACCTTGAAAAAAGGTCATGAGCTTCAACAACGTCCATTTGAAGCCGCAACGGAAAAAAGCGTTCAGCGTCAACACTTAAAAAAGCGTATGACTATCTGGGAGCGTATCCGCGTTTTATGCGACAGAGATGTTGAGCCACAAGTTTTATTCCAAAATTGGGGTCCAAACCTTGATGGCGCCTCATTGGTAACGGCGATTATTCAGGTTAAAGGCCGTGATATTGCCTTGTACGGTCACGATTTTACCGTACGCGCCGGCTCAATGGATGCTACCAACGGTGATAAGCTGGCTTATTTGTTCGAGCTTGCGGGCAAACGTAAAATTCCTGTGGTGGGATTAAATGACTCTGCCGGTGCTTATATCCCTGCGGGTGTCGGTGGCCTTGATGGCTACGCCAAAGCCTTTACCGCGCTGCGTAAGATTAACGGTATTGTGCCAAGCATTATGTGTATGTTTGGCTTCAACGCAGGTGGTGGCTCATACTTGCCACGTCAAGGTTCGTTCTTGATTCAGCCTAAAGACACATTTTTTGGTTTAACCGGCCCTGGCGTTGTGAAATCGGTTTTGGGTGAAGATGTAACCGCTGATGAGTTGGGTGGCCCTGGTGTGCATTCTGCTACCGGTGTCACTGACTTTGTTGTTGAAGACGAAGTGGCTGCATTGAACAAGGTTATCGAACTATTAGATTACTTACCCAATAACTTCGAAGAGTCGGCGCCGTTTCGTGCTTCCTCTGATGCGCAGTCGCGTGAGACCTGGGATGTCGATATTCTATTGAAGAAAGCATTAAACTCGCCTACCGGTTTTAATACACCGTTTGATGTTTCTATCATGATTCAACAATTGGTTGACCACGGCGACTATATGGAATTCCAACCAGACCGTGCGCGTAACACAATTTGCGCATGGGGTCGTTTAAACGGCCATGTGGTTGCCTTTGTTGCCAATAACTCGGCTGATGCATCAGGCCAGTTAGATATTGAAGCGGCCTACAAAAATGCCCGCTTTATCCGCTTCTGTAACGTCTACAATATTCCGATCATCTTTATGGAAGACACGACCGGCTTTAAGCCAGGTACTGAGCAAGAGCATAACGGTATTGTGCAAGCGGGTCGTGCGATGCTGGATGCGATTATCGATTTGCGCACGCCACGCTTCTTATTATTAATCCGTAACGCCTTCGGTGGCGCTTATGCCTCATACAACAACTATCCTACTGGTGCTGACTTTGTTTGTGCATTACCCACCACACGTTGTGCGGTAATGGGCCCTGCAGGGGTTGAGTATGTGTTTAAAGATGAAGTGCGAGCGATTCGCGGCTCGGTGGCTAAGCGTGTTGCGATTGCCACGCAAGAGAAAATCGCTGAGGGTCTTTCTGAAGCAGATGCAAAAGCGCAAGCTGAAGCAGAGGTTGCAGAATGGCAAAAAGCTGAAGAGGCCGTACTGGCTAAGAAATACGAAGAACAATTAATGAACCCGAATGAAGCATTAAGCCTTGGTTCTATTTCTCAAATTGTTCAGCCATCTGAGTTACGTAAAGTGTTATCTCAGCAAATGGACTTCCACATGCGCCACTACCAGCCTTCGCCATTACAAGGCGTACAGCGCGAATTCCATTAATTGAGCAGAATATAAAAAGGGTATTATTGTGTCTAGCAATCAAAACTACTTAAACAACCCGCTAATTCATGCGGATCGTAAATTGGCTGCTCATGCTTCAGAGTGGGTGCAAAGCTTCTCAGTAGAGGGCGTATTAAAGCCATTAATTATTTGTCGTGGTCCTATCCGTAAAGAAGCGATGGACGTGTTCGATGAAATGGGTATCAACAACTACGGTATTTTGTTATCCGAAAAAGATTCGATTACCTACACCAATGCGTTATCGCCTGAGTTACGCAAATTAACCGACCCATCGCGTGTTCATCGTGTGCCTGATTATACCGGTGCTGATAAAGAAGAACGTGCGGTACGGATTAAGCAAATCGCGCAAATCGCTAAATCTAATGGTTATAATGCTATTTTCGCCGGTTACGGTTTCATGTCGGAAGATGCTGAAATGGTTGAAGGCATGGAGAACGCGGGCCTTAATTTCATGGGTCCAGGTTCTTACACCCAGCGTTCAGCCGGTATGAAAGACAGCGCCAAACGTACCGCACTGAAAGCGGGTGTATCGGTAACACCAGGTGTTGATAACGCAACTAGCCGTGCATTAATCGCTAAATACGGTGAAGACGGTTTAGAAGCTTGTGCGAAAGACAATAACTTAGACGTTGATTTCGCAGCCTGTGAAGATCTGGAAGAAAAATGCCTGGCTCTGCTTAAGGCCTCATACGATGCTGGTATCGACATCATTGATGCAAAAGACATCGGTTTAGCGCTGCAAAATGTGGCACGTGAATTACTCACTGAAAAGCCTAATAATCGCTTTCGTTTAAAAGCGATTGCCGGTGGTGGCGGTAAAGGTCAGCGTATTCTTCAATCTGCGAATTCGCAAGAAGGTGCAACGCTTGAAGAGAAAGTAGAGAAAGCCGTTGCTGTCGTACCAGAGCTAACGGTTGAATGTTTGATCGAGCTTAAAACCAACGGCGTTGGCGATAACAAAAACGTGTTAATCGAAATGAATATCGATACCACGCGTCACCAAGAAATCCAAGTTGTCGGTAACGGTGAGTGGTGTATGACCATGGGTGGTCGTGACTGTTCATTACAGATGCACGAGCAAAAGCTTTTAGAGGTTTCTGTTACGGTTGAAGAGCTTCAAGATGCAATCAAAGTTGCTGAAGCAGCGGGTAAAGCTGAAGAAGCAGAGCAGCTGAAGAAAGACCTTGTGATCCTTGAAAAAATGGAGCACGAAGGTGCTGTATTTGGTGAAGCCGTTAAGCTTAACTCATTAGGTACATTCGAATGTATCGTTGATGGCGAAGCGCACTACTTCATGGAAATGAATACGCGTATTCAGGTTGAGCACCGTGTAACCGAGCTTTGCTATGGTTTGCGTTTCACTAACCCAGAAAACGAAAACGACTACTTCGAAACCGAGTCTTTAGTAGAAGTGATGGCCTTAATCGCTGCTCACGGGACGCGTTTACCTAAGCCAACACGTTTCCCTCGCTCAGAGACTTCTGTTGAAGCACGTTTGAATGCCACTAACGAAGCATTACAGCCGCATGCGGGTGGTGTGATCAAGAAGTGGTCAAATCCAATCGACGGTGAAGTGCGTGATGACCAAGGTATCAGCTTACGTAACCCAGATACTGATATGTTTATGCAGTACCGTTTAGCGGGTGCCTATGACTCTAACGTTGCGTTATTGTTGACGGTTGGTAAAGACCGTATGGCCACTTACCAAAATATGGCTGAAGTGGTTCGTCGCACCAATATGCAAGGTAGTGACCTTAAAACCAACCTTGAGTTCCACTACGGCTTGGTTAACTGGTTTATTGGTAACGGTATCAATGCACGTCCAACTACGCGCTTTATCGTGCCTTACCTAACTGCAGTCGGTCAGTTAAAGCACGAAGCGAACCAGCTTGATTTAGATTACGCATTCAACAGCGTACTGAAAAAAGCTGTGTCTGAAGCGGGCGATGACGCTGCTAAAGCAACGCAAGCGGCAATCGAACGCAAGCGCTCTTTATTGCTTCGCCCAATCGAAAACTTATTTGCTGATGCACATATTCTTTCAGGTTGGTTGTCACTGCATAAAGAACATTTTGAGCTGGTCGACGGTCACTTTAAGTGGACTGAGAACCCGATTAAAGTCTTAGCCGATACTTACCACTACCTGAACATGGAAGCTAATGAGCGCGCTGCTCCGGCACGTGTCATTTGGTCGCATGATCAGGTGATTCTTGATGCGGCGGTTGCCTTCTATGCACAGCTTGAGCAAATGCTAGATACCGCTGACTTTGCTGAACTTGAAAGCTTAATTGCGGGTGCTGCGCCGAAAGGTTTTGATGCCGAGCGTTGGGCAGAAGTACAAGCTTCACATGCTGGCTTCCAATTAGGTCTAGAAGTATTAGACGTAATCCCATTCACAGCTTGTCAGTCTGGTTTCTACGAGTTAGCGGTTAACCCAGATTTGAGCATCAATATTCCTGAGCGCTTGGATGACCCAGAGCTACAAGACGCCATGGCGAAAGTTTTAGTGCCGCCGCCAGTTGCTGCCTCTGATGAGATTGTTGCTGCCTCGGGTGGTATGTTCTACCCACGTGAGACGCCAGAGCATGAAGTTTATGTGAAAGAGGGCGACCACTTTAATGCGGGCGATACCTTATACATTGTTGAAGTCATGAAAATGTTCAACAAGATTCAGGCCGAATTCTCAGGCACGATCGATAAGGTACTGGTTGAGCGCGATGGTGAAATCATCAAGAAAGGTCAGCCGCTATTCAAAATCACGCCTGATGAAGTGGTTAAAGTTGAAACGCCTGCTGAAATCAAAGCACGTAAGCAAGCTTATACCAACGAGCTATTAAAGCTGATTTAACGCATATATTAACAAAGCTAATTGTTCGCAAACCCGTAAGCCATAAGGCTTGCGGGTTTTTTTTGATCTAATGAAAATGCCTCGGCGTAAGCTTAAAAAATGGGGAGGGCATACAATGAGTGTCTACCAATTAGCGTACCTTAGTCAAAGCAGTTATTTTTCTGATCAACAGTCTTTGTCGCAGTTACTGCAGCAATCGCGGCATGCTAATCAACAGCGAGATGTAACCGGTATTCTGCTTTATCA
>JABSRR010000158.1 GCA_013215025.1 Pseudomonadales bacterium | reverse complement strand
AGGGTATCAAGTTGATAGGCTGCAGGCATAAAAAAGCTCACCTGCCAATCTTGTTGATTGTTTAATGCATCGGTACTTAATGCAGCCTGCTGATCGTTTAATTGCATGCTAACGGGCGCAGTCATGCTAATGTTTTCTGATTGGCCCGATGATAGATGTTGATTATTGCCAAATATATAGTCGGCTATGCCTCGAAAACCCGAGCTGGATGCGCTTTTCATATTGCCGCGGGTAACCACGGAGGCGGCAATATGGCTTGCATAATGCCGAATTTCAAACTCATCTTGTTGGTGAAGCAGCGCATATTTGGGCTCTTCAATGGCAAACAAACCGTGACTAAACACAGCTAAAAATAAAATCGTTAAGCGCAACATGGGAGTGTCCTGAGAGCCAGTTTAGAGTCTGAATCATAATGCCTTTACGCGGTGATTCAGTAATCGGCTCTGCGAACGCTAAATTTTTGATGTTGCAGCAAGGTTATCACTGCGCTACGAAAACGTTACGGCACCGCGATGCCAAGCTGATTAAGCGTATTGGCAGTCCATATCAGCGGTATGCCGACAATCGCGCTAAAATCCTCACAGTCTAGCGTTTCAAATAAAGCGATACCTTGCGCTTCGATACGGTAGGCACCGCAGCTATGAAGCGGCTGATCTTGAGCGATATAGCGATGAATTTGCTGATCGCTGAGTTTGCGCATCTGTAAGGTGGCAATATGGCTATGGATATATTCTTGCCCGTCGGCGTAAATCACAACAGAGCTTATTAGGCGGTGTTGCTGCCCGCTAAGTTTCCGTAGCTGCTGAAATGCATTCGCCTCAGTGATCGGCTTACTTAAAATGCCTTGCTGAAAGCTTGCGATTTGGTCACCGGCAATAATGATTGCATCAGGGTGTAAACGTTTTATGTTGTCGGCTTTCAGTCGCGATAATGCTTGTGATAGGGCAATATGATCGCTGATCTGCGTTTTTAAAGGAGACTCATCGACATCAGGGGCTATGCTGCAAAAGTCGAGATTAAGTTGTTTTAGCTGTTGTTGCCGATAGCGAGAGCTACTGGCAAGAATAATCTGGCGCATGAAATGAAGCTTTTAAAATAAAGTATTTGAAATAAAGTTTTTTAGGGTGTCAAAGGTATTTGGATAGTAATCAGGTGATCAGAGCATACCATTGCGGTGCATAAAAATATGCTTTATTTGCTACGGCGCTTTTGGTCTCTAACCACTGCATTATGTGCATGCAGACTCTCTAAATGCTCAATTTTCAGCCGATAGTCTTGCACTAGCGGCATTTGATCAAGACAGTGTTTTAACCGTCTGGCGGCATCTTCGCAAAACATCAAATTATTGGCATTCAACTGTGCGAACGCTTGTTCGTCTTGGCGTTTAACGGCGGTTTGCACGGCAGTTGCTATCATTTCCTCTAGCTCGAAAATCAGCAAGGCCAGGTCGGGCCAAGCGGCATCGCCAATATCTAGCTCAATATGCGCATTCGATCGCTGGCTGTGCGGGGTGGCAATTGAGCCTGCTTCAGACCTTATCCAATTAAGAAGATCGTGCTTGTCGATTGTCGCATCACTAAATCTATGTTCAACCGCATCCGCATACAGTTGGCGGCTTAATGCTGCCGAGCAGGGGCAGGTACTAGAGTAGGGTATGCTAAGCCCTAAGGTTTGGCTAAAGCCTTGCTCACTCTGCTCAGCAGACAGCTGCAGCGGGTAGCTTTGATAGCCGAATTCATCGCTTAACAGTGCTGGCTTTTGCAAAATAAGCTCGAAGTGTAATTCGATTTTCGCTGATTTGCTAATGCCCTGCTGGCTTTGAATAAAATGGCTCAGTAAGGCGTTCAGCGTTGCCTTATTGCATGTCTGTTGTGCTAGCGTATTCAGTGCGAGGTGCAGGCGTGACATATGAATGCCCTTTGCAGCTAAAGCGTCGAGACTAACAAAGACATTAGCCTTAGCTGCAACGGTAACCGCCTTTTGATCAGCTATTTCAAGCTGAATAGGTACGGCGATATTTTCCATACCCACCCACTGTAATGCATGTGGCTTATCGGCATGAAGTTCAGACGTTACGTCGGGTAAAGCAGAAGAAGACAACAATAAGCTCCTGTTTAGCGATAAAATTGTAAGCGTTGTGAAGGCAATGGCTGTTCTAGTACCTTATCGCCATCAAATACCAGTTGACCATTGACCCACGTTTTATCAATGCGTGACTTAAATTGATGCTGATCGAATGGTGTCCAGCCACAGAGATAGCGAGCGTTGCTGTGACTGGCGAGGGTGCCTTGCTGTTGGTCGATTAATACCAAATCAGCATGATAGCCTTCACGAATAAAACCTCTGTCTTTAATTGCATAGCGAATAGCGGGATTATGCGAAGTTTTCTTCACGACGGTTTGAACACTTAACCGCTGTTCTGCAACCTGATCAAACAAGCTGAGTAGTGCATGTTGCACTAACGGTAATCCAGCAGGCGATTGATGGTATGGCAGCTGTTTTTCCATCAGCGTATGCGGCGCATGATCGGTGGCGATAATATCTATGACATCATCATTTACCGCTTGCAGCAAAGCTAAGCGATCATGCTCAGTTTTTATCGCAGGGTTGCACTTAATAAGATTACCGAGTGCGGCATAGTCATGATCGCTAAACCAGAGATGATGAACACAGGCCTCAGCAGTAATGGATTTGTTAGCAATATTGCCGCGCGTAAATAGCTCAAGCTCTTTGGCTGTCGTAATATGCAATACATGTAACTGACTATTAAACTGTTTGGCCAAAGCCACGGCATAGGACGAAGAAGCGAAGCAGGCCTCAGTGTTGCGAATGCGAGGGTGGTCTTGAATAGTTGGCACTAAACCAGCTTGATCATAAGCTGCTAAGTTTTCAGCGATCAGCGGGCCACTTTCACAATGGGTAACAATCAAAACCGGGCTGTGCGCGAAGATTGACTCTAAGGCAGCAGGGTTTTCAACCAATAAATTTCCGGTTGAAGCGCCCATAAATACCTTAACACCGCAGTGATGGCGCGGATCAAGGCGTTTAATCTGTTCGAGATTGTCTTCCGTGGCGCCGAGATAAAAAGCATAGTTTGCCATCGAGTGTTGATGTGCGATGGCATACTTTTTTTCTAATGCCTCAAGTGTTGTGGTGGCCGGATTGACATTGGGCATCTCCATATAGCTGGTAATACCCCCGGCTACAGCCGCGCGTGATTCAGTAGCAATAGTGCCTTTATGGGTAAGTCCGGGTTCACGAAAATGCACTTGATCATCGATCATGCCAGGTATCAATAATTTACCATTTGCATCGAATACGGTTTCATTGCCAGTAGCTGAAATTGAATGTGCAATCTTGGCTATGCGGCCTGACTGCACACGCAAATCAGCCTCTATAATTGTATCCTCATTGACGATACGTGCTTGCTGTATAACAAAGCTGTTGCTCATTGGCCGGCGTTTCCTTGCACCACAACCGTTTGTTTCTGGCTATCGACGGCTAAGTAAAAACAATTCGGGCGCCCAGTATGACAAGCGGGGCCGGTTTGCTGCACCAAACAGAGCAGGGTGTCGCCATCACAGTCAACAGCCATGGAAATCAATTGTTGAAAATGGCCACTGCTTTCGCCTTTTTTCCAAAGCTGTTGGCGGCTGCGCGACCAGTAGGTGACAAAGCCTGTATCTAGCGTGGTCAGTAAAGCAGTTTTATTCATCCAGGCATGCATCAGTACGGTTTTCGATTCAGCATCTTGGGTGATGACGGGAATTAAGCCATCGGCGTTAAACGCCAGATGATCTATAAGCTCGCTCAAAGCAACAGAGGATTGGTGTGTGGCTTGTTCAAGCTGCTGAAACCATTGACGGCGTGATGAATCCTGATCTTGACGCATAAGAGTATTTGACTGACTGATAAATGACTGCGGTTATCTAGACACAAGCGCGCAGTGTAGATAAACTACGTGTATTAAATGATATGATACATCATATCATAAATATTGATAGCGCTTTTGCGATGGATTTGAGTCGTCAGCGTCAAGTTCTGGCGTTGAGCAAGCTGCCGCAAATGTGATGCGCAGAATATCTCACTTATGATGACATGATTATGAGCAAGACATCCGGCCCAGATGTGATGAGTAAATCGCAGTTGCTGAAAGCGCCTGCTAGCGATTATATGAATGATGCACAGCTTGCGTTCTTTAAGCAGACTTTGATAGAGCTTTATGAAACGACACAAGCTCGTATAGAGGATGCTAAACAGCAAATGAAGCAACCGCATGACTCTAGCGACGCCAGCGATCTAGCCACTTGGCAAGAGCAATCTAACTTAGCCTTACGCATTGTTGATCGTGAGCAAAAGTTATTGCCTAAGATCAAGGACGCTTTGGCACGTATTCGTTTAGGCAGCTATGGCTATTGTCTTGAGACAGGCGAGCCGATAGGTATCCCACGATTATTAGCTAGGCCTACAGCTGAATATGGTTCTGATGTGAAAATGTTACAGGAGCTCAAAGAAGATCACTATCGTGACAGCTAAACCCTTTTTTAAAACTCTCTCAATGTTTGGATGATGTATGATTCTTTCGGGTAAAGAAATCGCTGCTAGAATGGGCAGCAATATTATAATCGACCCTTTCGATCCTCAAAAAATTAACCCTAATAGCTATAACCTCACCTTGCATAATGAGCTGCTGGTTTATCAGCAGTCGCCTCTTGATATGCGTGTAGATAACCCCTGTGAGTCTTTGATTATCCCTGATGAGGGGCTGTTGCTTGAGCCCAATCGCCTCTATTTAGGTCGCACCTGTGAGTTTACTGCCACCGAAAACCTAGTGCCGATGCTTGAGGGGCGTTCCTCTGTGGGTCGTCTAGGTTTATTTGTGCACGTTACTGCAGGCTTTGGTGATGTGGGTTTTAAAGGCTATTGGACACTCGAAATTTTTTGTGTTCAAGCCATACGTATTTATGCCTTTGTCGAAATTTGCCAAATTTATTACCACACCTTAGCCGGTGACTATAGCGCTTATAACAGCGGCAAGTATCAAAACAATCGCGGCATTCAGTCTAGTCAGCTGTTTAAAGATTTTAGTTGAGCATCTGTTTTGCTTAAGCAAGTTTCGCCATATCAATTTGACTCTTACTCTCTTGATATACAGGCGAACATGTTATGATATAACATATCATTTCTAGCGTATTGGCTTATAATCATGCAGTGTCGGAGGATTATATTATGCAAGCTGTCAGTCAAAAATTACCGGTGACGGTTTTATCCGGTTTTCTGGGTGCCGGTAAAACCACCGTGTTAAGCCATATTTTAAATAATCGCGAGGGCAAAAAAGTTGCTGTGATTGTTAATGATATGAGCGAAATTAATATTGATGCATCGATTGTGCAAAACGATGTCTCGCTCAATCGTAGCGAAGAAAAGCTGGTTGAAATGAGCAATGGCTGCATTTGCTGTACTTTACGTGAAGATTTGTTGCTCGAGGTGAATAAGCTTGCGCATGCAGGCCGCTTTGATTATTTAGTGATTGAATCTACCGGTATCTCTGAGCCTCTGCCTGTTGCTGAGACCTTTACTTTTGCCGATGAAGACGGTGTATCTTTATCTGATGTTGCCGAACTTGACACCATGGTCACGGTGGTTGATGCAGTTAACTTTTTGCGTGATTACGATGCGGCTAAATATCTGCAAGATACTGAAGAATCGCTGGGTGAAGAGGATGAGCGCAGCGTTGCTGATTTATTGGTTGACCAGGTTGAGTTTGCGGATGTTATTTTGATCAGTAAAACTGACCTGGCTGAGGCTGAAGAGGTTGAGCGCTTAATGGCCATTTTGCGCACCCTGAATACCGAGGCTAAGCTTATCCCTATTGCGCACGGTGGCGTGGCCGTCGATGATGTGCTGAATACTGGCCTATTTGATTTTGAGCGTGCGCAGCTTGCACCCGGCTGGTTGAAAGAGATGCGGGGCGAGCATGTACCTGAAACAGAAGAGTATGGTATTGCGAGCTTTACTTACGAGGCTCGACGCCCCTTTTATCCCGCTAAATTTTATCAGTTTTTACACAGTACAGAACAGTACGGTAAATTAATTCGCTCCAAGGGCTATTTTTGGCTAGCAACTCGGCCGCAGTTTGCCGGGCAGTGGAGTCAGGCCGGTGGTATTGCACGATATGGTTTTGCCGGCATGTTTTGGCGTGCAATACCGAAAGAAAACTGGCCTACAGAGTCAGAATATTTGGCGTCGATTGAAGAGAAATGGCAAGAGCCTTTTGGTGATATGCGCCAAGAGTTAGTCTTTATTGGTCAGGGGCTTGATCAAGCTGCTATCACCGAGGCATTGGATAACTGTTTGTTATCCGAAGAGGACGTTTTGCAAGGCAAGAGCTACTGGGCCAATTTAGAAGACCCATTTCCCAGTTGGGAGCCAGCAGCATGAGTCTGAGTGCTGACAAGCTTGAGCGTTCTGTCTCGCCATCATCTGAATATCATGGTCCTGACAATGATCAGTCACAGCAGGTACAACAGCGCAGAGCAGTATTCGCTGATGAGCTAGTGGTTCTGTCGGATATCTATCAAGATGACGTCAATCTCGCTTGTTGGCAGCGTCAGCTTGCCTCTGCTCTAAAGTTGCAAGTGAAGGCTTTCACTGCGGTTAAACCCAACTTCAAGCTATCGCTCACAGTGTCACCTGAGCGCGCCGAGTCGGCTCTATTGGAGCAGCTTGGTGTGGGTTTTGAAATATTGGCGGCTGAAATCGCTGAGCTGGTTGATATGTTTTGTTATTTATTTGACCTACCGCGCACGGGTTTGCGGCTAAGCACCTTAAATGCTGCGATGTGCCCGAAATTTCATGTTGACCGAGTGCCTTGTCGATTGGTGACCACATTGCAAGGTGATGCCACAGAGTGGTTACCGCATGCTGCGGTTGATCGCAGTAAATTAGGTGCGGGCAGTGCAGGTCTTGCAGATCATCTGTCTGGCCTATATCAGCACGCGACCGATGTGCAGCAATTACGCTGTGGTGATGTGGCGCTGTTAAAGGGTGAAAACTGGTTTAATAATGCGCAGGCAGGCTTGGTTCATCGCTCGCCTCAGGTGACTTCGCAGCAGTCACGGCTATTCTTGAGTTTAGATTTCGCGGATTAAACCGCGCTGTATCAGATGCACTGTAAATGTGATAAATATTCAATTAGCTTAAAGAAGATGAGCTTATTATGATCCCGACAGATTATCAAAGCTGGCACCACTGCATTACCGTAGATTGTGGCATCACATTGAGCGCAAGCTATATTCAGCAGCGGCTGACAGCGTTGAATAATCTGTCTGATTTTCGCACGCAGCAATTTATTCGTTTATACGGTAAGTCGCACCATCAGCAGGTGTTAGGGTGGTTTCAACAGGCACAGGACAGCCTGTCCTCTTAATTTTAAATATCAGCGCTTAACGTAGCCATTATGCTGCTGTACCCTCTGTTAAACTTTTCTGCTATGCCTCTCGGCTAAGCCTTCCTGCTAAACTTTCCGCTATACCCATGACAGGCAGGCAGACAGCATGCTTAGGCCGCGTTAATGCGTAGATTACATTCCTTAGGCTCTAACTAGTTAATACAGCTAAGCGCTTTCATGCTAAATACTCAAACGATGCCATAGTTTGTATTAACAGCGAGTCGATCGCTGTGTTAGGCTAATCCATAAATAATAACAAGGACGGCTAATATGCGAATTTTGGCAAGGGTTTTATTGTTTGTTCAAGGTGCAATGTGCGTGGTGTATGGGCTTGTGGTCGCGTTTAACCTCGATGCACTGGCGGCCTATATGGGGCTGGCTATTGTTTCTGGCGATGGTCGCGCCGAAATGCTTACGATGTATTTAGGGCTTAGTAGTGCATTAGGCTTGTATATGCTGTTTGCTGCACTAAGTGGGCGTCGTGTGTATGAGGCACTGCTGATTTTGTGCTTGTCGATGTTAGGGATTACGCTTGGGCGTTTACTAGGCTGGTTATTATTCAATACTGGCGACTATATTCTCAGCTCATTGGCTTACGATGTACCGATGATTGTGCTTACACTATGGTGTTACTGGCGCTTACAGTTTGCTGCGCTTGATCAGCATAGCAAAGCAGCTGATGCTTAAGTTTATCAAAGA
>JABSRR010000157.1 GCA_013215025.1 Pseudomonadales bacterium | reverse complement strand
TATTGCCCAATAGCTATTACTGGTTAGGCCGCTTACAGGCACAATCCGATGAGCACAGTCAGGCAAGCGCCTCATTTGCTGAGATTTTAGCTCAGTTTCCTGACGATAAACGTGCAGCCGACGCTGCCTACTACCAAGCTCTATCCAAATTTCAATTAGGCGAGCAGAGTGCAGCGAAACAGCAGCTGCAGGATGTAATTGAGCGTTATCAATTCGATCAAGCCGCCGCGAAGCAGAGCCTGGTTAATAAGGCGCGTGAGTTTTTGCGTCTCAACTATCCTTAGTAGCAATACCATTGCTATTGCCATAAACCTGCGCTACTGACTGCATGAAATCTGACACGCTTCGCCTGACCGAAATATTTTACTCGCTGCAGGGAGAGACGAAAACGCTCGGCCTTGCCACGGTTTTTGTGCGTTTAACCGGCTGCCCGCTGCGCTGTCAATATTGCGATACTGAATATGCGTTTCACGGCGGCAGCACATTTTCTTTTAGCGATATTCTCAGCCAAGTTGGCAAATACCAGGCTCGCTATGTCTGTGTTACCGGCGGTGAACCGCTAGCCCAGCCAAACTGTAAAGCCTTACTGAAACTGCTGTGTGAGCAAGGCTATCAAGTCTCATTAGAAACGTCTGGGGCGATGGATATCGCCGATATCGACCCCAGAGTTAGCGTGGTGTTAGATCTAAAAACACCTGATTCGGCTGAATCGTCGCGCAATCTGTACAGCAATATCCCGCTGTTGCAAAAAAATGATCAGCTAAAGTTTGTGATTTGCTCACGTCAAGATTATGACTGGGCAAAATTTAAATGTGATGAACTTCAGCTGTATTCTAAGGTCGAAGAGGTGATCTTTTCGCCCAGCTTTGAACAACAAACAGCGCGCGAATTAGCCGATTGGATTATCGCCGATAATTTACCGGTTCGCTTTCAGCTGCAGCTGCACAAAATACTCTGGGACGATGCACCCGGCCATTGATGGCCTTAACGCCCTAACTGTATAGCCTACTAATCAAGAGAAAGCACATGCCTAGCGATTCTGCAGAAAAAGCCGTCATTTTAGTCTCTGGCGGCCTCGATTCATCCACCGTTTTAGCACTCGCCAAGGCACAGGGCTTTGACTGTTATACCTTAAGCTTTGACTACGGTCAGCGACATCGTGCCGAATTAAACGCCGCAGCCGAAGTGTCGCATCACTTCAAGGTCAACGCACACCGGGTTGCGAATGTCGATTTAAGCGTATTTGGTGGCTCAGCCTTAACTGACCACAGCATCGATGTTCCCGAGCAGTCACCGCAAAGCGGCATTCCTATTACCTATGTCCCCGCGCGCAATACGGTATTCTTATCTTATGCCCTGGCATGGGCTGAGGTGCTGGGCGCCAACCATATTATGATTGGTGTCAACGCCGTCGATTATTCGGGCTATCCAGACTGCCGCCCCGAGTTTATCCACGCCTATGAACAGATGGCCAATTTAGCCACCCGCGTAGGGGTTGAGCAACAGTCTATTAAAATTGATGCGCCGCTGATTGATATGAGCAAGGGCGAGATCATTCAAGCTGGCATAGCCAATGGCGTTGACTATGCCATGACCGTGTCTTGCTATCAAGCTAATAGCCAAGGTGAAGCCTGCGGCAAATGTGAGAGCTGTCAGCTGCGTAAAGAGGGTTTTGCGCAAGCTCAAGTTGCCGATCCAACGCGATATTACAGCTAAAAAGTCTTTAAATATTAATGACTTGCTAGAGCATGGCCTGATCATGCTGAAACCTCAAAAAAGTCTCAAAAAGAACTTGCAAGCTGCGCAAAAATCCTTAATATACGCAGCTCCTTCGGGTCGTTAGCTCAGTCGGTAGAGCAGTTGGCTTTTAACCAATTGGTCATAGGTTCGAATCCTATACGACCCACCATATTCAAAAAAGCCGCTCTATTTTGAGCGGTTTTTTTTGATCTGCACGCGCCGCATTGCTTTATTTTAACTGGTCTCTCGAACCAATCTAAAACCAATTTTAGCGCTGGATTTGTCGGCATCAAATGGGCTGCGATTGCTTGCTCGCAAGGTTTTTGGCATATCACCCCAAGAACCGCCGCGCACAACGCGCGTCTGACAGTTGCTATCGTCATTCGCGGCTGACATCGGTAAATCTGTTGACGTATAGGGTTGGTAACAGTCTTCGACCCATTCCCAAAGATTCCCAAAAATATCGAACAGCCCGAGTTGATCAGCCGTTAAACTGCCAACCGGCAATGACCCGGTATTGCCCCAATGACTACAGCCTTCACAATGGGCAATCTGATGTATGGCTGAGCCTTGTGCTCGTTTCGCGATGAACTCCCACTCATGCTCCATCGGCAGTCGATAATGCGCCGCACTGCGGCTCGATAACCAATCAGTAAATTGTTTAGCCTGGTTATATGATATTGAACTAACCGGCAGTAGAGACAAACGCCAATCATCATTTACCGCCTGCTGAGTAAGGGTTAAATATGCCCAATATTGACGCTCGGTCACCTCATATTTCGCAACATAAAAACTATCCACCTGACGCGCAACCGCTGGTCGTTCATCATCGTGACCGCTACCTGATTCATCACCTTGGATAAATTCTCCGCCAGGAACAAAAATCGTCTCCGGCATCGCAATATTTATCAGTGCTTGCTGATACGCTAGCTGTAAAGCCTGAGACAGTTGCTGATAATGGTGCAGTGCTTGCTCAAATTCCGCATTAACATAAGCTTGTTTCGCCATCAGCTCGACTTTATCGGCCTGAGTCGTTACTTCATTAACTGCTTCGGTGCTTGCCTCAGTATTAGCCGCAGGCAATGCCAATGCGCTTATCAAACGGCGCTGTTTGACAGCTGTTTGCGCGCTCGCTAAAGCCGCTTCCGCCTGTTTGGTATGTCTCGATAAGCTTTCTGAGTACTGAACGCTTGCAAGCTGAAAGGCAGATATATTGTGTTTGATTAACGATACATCCACTGCTGTCTGCAGCATATCATGCGCCAATAATTGGGTTTGTAAGGCGTCAAAATACTGCTGTAATAAGCTATCTAATTGCTCGATGTCTTTAGGCGGCCGCTGCAGTTGATATAATTGCTGAAATTGCTGACGCTCAGCTAACAATGCTGCTTGCTTTTGGGCTAACCGGTTCAGAAAAGTATTTGCCAGCTCAGTCCATACGGTTTGCTGCGATTGCTGCAAATCATCGACAGACTTCAAGCCTTGAGGTAAATCAAGCTGCATTGCAGATTGCTGCTTTATCAGCACCTGATATTGCTGCTGATGCGCTAGATAAGCTTTCTTATCCAGCATTTGCAGCTGAGCCAGCAGGCTCTGCAGCCGCGCTTCTCGCTGTTTTAATACAGTTAATGGCTGCGACAACTGGACCTTGGCTGATTGTTCTTGCTCAACATCAGGCGAGGTATCAACCGGCAGGGCTTTCTCCTCACCACAGCCAATCAACAGCATGCAGCTTATCATTAAAGGTGTTAAATTTAAGGTAGGCATGTGCAACTCAACCTGACGTTAACGCCCCACTGCTCTTGATCAGGCAGTACGTCTTTAAGTGTCTGCCCCGCGGTAACGCTTAGATTAACCCAGCGACCATCTGCCACGTTGAGACCCACGCCAACACTGTTGATTTCAAATTGTTTAACCGTTCTGACCAGGGCATGATCATAGAATACAAACCAGTCCATGTAGAAGTGTGGGTTGCTAAGCCAGTTATTATGCAATTCAAATTGTTGGTAGATACCCGTGTCGCCGGATATAGCGCCATTATCATAGCCCCTTACCGTTGATGGGCCTCCTGAGGTAAACGATAATGCCCCTTTTAGGCCTTCTTTATCGGTATACTGAAAACTGAGTTGCTGCTGCAAATAAAAGCCATAGTCTAAACGGTAGAGCCAATCTAAATCGCTCAGCAAAGCTACGAATTGCTGATCATCATCACTATCAAGCGTATCATCAAACTGTGCATAATTGATCAATTCACGCGCATTCACCTGCCAATTATCACCTAACCAGTTGATTTCAACCCCGGCTTGTAATTGTAAGGTATCGGAGTCGGCAATCTTACCCGTTTGCCCAAGCCCCTCAATCGATTCTAATTCGGTCTCAGACTGAGTAAAGGCAACAGTAGCAAGACTATTCAACCAAAATGTCTCTGCCGAGTAACTTAAATGGCTAGCGTCGATACTGAAACGCAGCGACTCACCCTGCGTATCCAATACCTCAAATTCTTCACCCACCACTTGCGTTTGTGTATAACTGAGTGTTGAACCGACGCGCCATTTCGAGGTTGCAATAGGTGCGTTTAAACCAAAGCTTGCGGCCTGTGTGCCCTCTGAAGCCAAAACGTAAGCCAGTGCGCGATCACCAGCAAAAAATAGCTTTTGCCGCTGATAGAGCAAGCCAATTTCATCCTCACCAGAGCTCTCATAACCCCAGTTATCGGCAAAAATTTCTAAATAATCACGGTCCGGCTCATCAACTTGAATCACAATGTTTGTCGCGCCAAACGACTCACCCGCCTGCAATTCAGCGCGCAGACGTTGTTGATTGATTCGGTTATAGACTAACAGCTCATCTTCAAGCTGCTGCGAGTTTAATACCTGATCTGAATCTTGATGCGAAATCCACGCGCGTATTTCATCATCTTCAGTATATTCGTTACCTTCAAACAAAATGCTCTCTAGCTTACCCTCAACTAAGCTAATATTTACAACACCCTGTTTAATTTGCTGCTGAGGTAGTAAGGCTGTTGCCGTATAGATGCCTTTTTCGCGATATAAGCTATTGATATCATCAAGCAAACGTTGCAAATCAGCATAGCTCACTTGCTGACCAAGATAGGCTTTCAGCACGCCAATCAAATCGTCTCGACTTAAGTATGCTGACTTGCTGAACTGAACCGTTTTCAATTCAAAACGTGGCCCTGCATCCTCAACTTGCTCTAAGTCTTCAGCAGCAGGCTGTTGCGCGCTAGGCGTCTCGCTCTGTAAGCTCTGCTTTTTTCTGGTGCGTTGCTCTTGCTTAATCTTGTCTTCTAAAGCCTGACCGGGCTGGAGACCCGGTACCGTAGCCGTTTGTGACCATGAAAAAGAAGCGTAACAAAAGCTAAATAGTAGTCCTAAAAATTTAGCTTTCACGAATATTTTCCTGTTCACCTTCCTGATTAAATGAAATTACATCGTCTAGAGATATTGATTCACCTTCTTCTTGCTCAAACTCAAAGCCGTCAACATCTGAGAAGTCGCTAGCAAAAGCGCGCACCCGACCGATGATATTTTCTAGGTTAAAAATGCGATCAAGCCAGGCTAAATTAGGTCTGACTGGCAAAACATCTTCCAGTTGCAGCGCAGTATTCACTTGATAGTCAACACTTAAGCGAGCATAGGTGCGGTCTTCCTCTATGCCGTACTCGCCACGGAAACCCTGATAAAATAAGTTCACCGCTGAGTTATAGCGACTAAATTGACCGTTTGAAATAATCGTCTGGCCATCCATATCAATCCAGAACTTATCATATGGCGTAATCATCTGCGCATCGGCTGCAAGCGCTTCTGTCGCGGTGTTATTCAGCTTCACATATAAATCGCGTGTTCTCATATCAAGCTGGCCATTAACTTCGGCGTAATCAATCAACAAGCTTGATGATGACTTGATATTGCCATCGCCGGTTAATAGCTCGCCAATATGTAATTTGTCAGTGTTAGAAACATCAATGGATACCCAATCCGCGGGGCCTTGGTCAAAACCGTTAGCATTGACAAAAATTTGCTCATTGCCTGATCCGTTGATAGAAATATCAATATCAGGTGCGTGTAGATTTAATGGCCCATTACTGGTCAAGTTAAAGCGATCAATATCAATCTTATCAGCTGCTGAAAGTTCTGCTGAATCAGCTGTCATTGTTGCCGCAACCAGCGAGCCATCAACCCAAAGCCAGGACTGGGTAGATTCTATATCCTCAATTGTTAAATCTGCTAGAGCTCTAACTTTAACTTCGCCCTGACTAGCTTTTAATAATTTGGCATTTATATCAGATTCAGTAATCAGGTATAAATCGCCATCAATAGTTTCTGCAGAAATCCATGGCAAATCAACCACCAGTGGATCGCCAATACCGACGGCAGACTGCAAATAAGCTTTGGCATTTGCTGATGTTGCCTGTAAGTGCGCCGAGCTCACCAATTTATCATTTGCGAGGCCCTGAATAGCGCCTTGCTCTGAAATAATATTAAAGGCATTGTCGCCATTATGATCACTGCGCAGGTTAGCAAGCTGAATATCATTCATAGCGGAAATCTGCAGTTGCTTACCGCTGCGTAGCTGAGTATTTTCCTGCATCGTGAAAGCATCTGCCATAACGACAATTGAACCGCCAGTAACAATCTGTTTTGACGCCGCAATGTTCACAGCGTCCGCCGCATCAATTGAAGCGTTCTGGCTAACATTTACATTATGATTAAAATTAACAGCCGATAGTGACTCAATTTCTAAATTTTTGGTGGTAACTTGTCCCAGCCTAACGCCACCCAAACCTGCATTTATCTGCGTATCGCCAGCTACCTTAATCTGCGAGGCCTGATCAGCATTAAAGCTAAATGCGCTAAAGTTAGCATCTGCTGCGCCTGAAACATTAACAGCATTAATTTCTAGCTTATCGCCTGCCTGCATGAATATCGAATCAGCTGCCGTCAGAGACTGCTCAATCTGAATAGACTGATCTGCTTCAGCATTTACCCGTCTTGCCTTTACTATCTCAGTGAAGTTAATAGACTTACCGCTGACAATTAAATCACCCTGCACATTCACATCAGCTAGACGCACCTGATCATTCATATTAATCACAGCATTACCATCAGCATCTATAAAACTACTCACATCGCTAATAAAATTTTCAGCATTGACAACAAAATCATCGCCAGTCGCAATAATACTGTCACCTGTAATATTGACATTATCATCTGCTCGAATCACACCATCTTGGCGGACTGCAATATCATTATTTAAAATGATTGATTGGCCTGAATTAATGCTTAAGCTATTAGCGACTAACTCACCTAATACCGCACCAGCCTCACCGGCATCAACCTGCAGTCGACCGTAAGCCTCTAGCTTGCCTTGTCCAGCAAGTCCAATCCGTTTGGCACGAATGGCTATATCACCATTTGCAGCGGCTACTTTCACAGCATCAATGGATAAATCATCATCTGCAATAATATTGATATCCTGCTGCGCTAAAATATTATCGGCAATCGATACCGAAGCAGCGTTGGCGTTAATATTCTCAGCTGAAACTGCCTCATTGAATATAAGGTCGTTGGCATCTATGCGAAGGTAATTCTCAACATCAAGGCTTGCAAGGTTTGCTAGCTCACTTGCGTTAAGGGTTACGTCACTGCCAACAGACATTATTGATTGCTGGCCAGCTGTAAAGTTTGCTGACGCGATTACCACCTCGCCACCCGTTTGCAATTGTTTAGCTGCGGCCAGTTTCACATCATTATTTGCGTTGATCGCTGCAGTTGTCACAACAGTAACATTATTAGTAAGGTCGACCGATTGATCCGAATCAATCGTCAAGCTGTCTGCTGCTAAAACACCAAGCGCCGCACCCTGTGCACCCGCATTGATATCCAGCAAGCCCGAGGTATTCACCGCACCTGCTGTGGCAAGCGCTACTTGATCACCGCTCAATACCGCATCACCGTTTGCTGCCGTGATTGCAACGGCATCGATCATCAACTGATCTGCTGCATGAAGGTCTACACCAGCAGCTGCTGTCATATTTGCAAACACGCTGATATCATCGCTGGCATCCACATCAACGCTGTTGGCTGTCACAGTCTCGTTAAACGCAAGGCCCGTAGCGTCAACATCTAAATCGCCTTGCACATCCACTGTCGCAACTTGCACTTGATCAGCAATAGCAATAATGGCATTGCCGTCGGCATCAAGCATTGAGCCTGCAGCGGTAGTTAGATTATCTGCCGTGATGCTCAAATCAGAAGCTGTGGCTAAGGTCTTAGCCGCCGCTAGCGTCACATCATTATTTGCGTTGATCGCTGCAGTTGTCACAACAGTAACATTATTAGTAAGGTCGACCGATTGATCCGAATCAATCGTTAAGCTGTCTGCTGCTAAAACACCAAGCGCCGCACCCTGTGCACCCGCATTGATATCCAGCAAGCCCGAGGTATTCACCGCACCTGCTGTGGCAAGCGCTACTTGATCACCGCTCAATACCGCATCACCGTTTGCTGCCGTGACCGTCACGGCATCGATCATCAATTGATCTGCTGCATGA
>JABSRR010000156.1 GCA_013215025.1 Pseudomonadales bacterium | reverse complement strand
GGTGTGGCGTTGGTGGATAATGTCGAAGACGTCGGACAGATAGCCCGTGTCTTTGTCGCGCATGTTTCTGAACATGAACTCGGCCACGAGCTGCGCGATCTCGAGATATTGGTCCGAGTCGGGTGCGAACCCCAACAGCCGGTACGTGACGGCAAAGGCACCGAGACATAGTCCGTGCCACACGTCCATGATGTCGAGCTGCACTTTGGGTTGCTCAGAGCGGCACATACAGCGCGTGCCACCCTCACTGGCGGTGGTCATCTTGAAGTGCGTCGAACTTGGACGCTTCGGGCTTGATTGCTTGATGCGGTCCGAAGGGAGGGATGTAGGAGGAGGGTCAAATGTGTCAAATGAGCCAAGGGATCATGAAACGTGAGATATCATAATGTTTGAGACTGAGTCGATTTGCGCAGCAACTGCTGCGTGTCTATTGCAGAGCCCGTGTCTGCTCAAACGTCTGGTTCGTTTCATTTGGATCTCAAACTAAAATGTCCAATTTTAAACAATTTAAAACACTACTTTCCTTTCAATTTATCACTTTGCCATCTTGCCGGCACTCATCAACAGCCCTTGTCGACCACTTGCTGGTTCTTGAGTCCGCGTTTCAGGCAGTTGATGAACTGTGCCTGCTTTCGGATACAGTGGTCTACTGCTTGGGAGGTTGCCGCTGATACCAGATCTCCGCTTTGGTACTTCGGTACCTGTTGCTCCTCCTTCTCGCTGATATTGAGCTTGCGCTTCTTTCGTGCGCGGACGGGTGAGTTGCAGATGATGCAGCGCTTTTTGCTGCGGCGTTGCTCCTTGTCGCGCGGTGCTTCATTCAGGAACCGGGTGATGAGGAGTGCGAATTTGAGATTCTGCTTTGGGTCGGATGCACCGCCCAGCACTTGCTGCGCGACACCAAAGACTGTGGAGCCGTAGTCGTGCCACGCGCATTTCATGTCGCAGCAGAGCTTGTCGACACCGCACGAGACGTAATCATCGTCGTAATGCACGAAGCCGTCGGTCTGCACCACGGTATACTGTGTCAAGTAGGCGTGGAGCGCCCGATACATCATCCTCGATCTGGATAGTGTGTGTCGGTCCCACTCGTTGTCGTTGAACAGCCCGAGGATGATGTGGCCGTAATCCAACGAAAAGCAGTAGCGGTGGCGTCGGTTGATGATGTCGAAGAGAATGGGCAGATAGCCCGTGGTCTTCTCGCGCATGTTGTTGTACAGAAACTCGGCCATGCGTTGCGCGACCTCCACGTGTTGGTCTGGGTCGGATGCGTACTCCAGCAGCTGGTGCGTGACGGCAAAGGCAGTGAGACATAGTCCGTGCCACGCGACTGGCATTTCGAGCTGCACTGGAGGCACAGTAACGCGTCGCCGACGCAGGCGATAAGCGGGCATGCTGGTCTTCCCAAAATGCGTCGGCAATCACTTGATGTGGGTTGAAGAGTGGATGGAAGGAGAAGGATCAAATGTGTCAAATGTATTCAAGAATCATGAGACCAAAGATATCATAAGTTGAGCGGAAACCAACCACTATCTCAACTCACTCGAAGGAGACACCTTGAGCAACACATACTCACTCCCGTAGCGATGCAAATGTGTTTTGCGCTGCAAAGAATCCAACTTCGCAAAATTGGGCTTCAACATTGCTTTGTGAATCCACATCAATTTCAAAGCATTACTGTGCCCAAACTTTGATCTGGGACAGAACAGTGCAGTTGAATATGATCAGCAATGGAATTTACGCAAGCAGTGCATCGCAAACTGTCCCTCTGTGGTGCAGAACTATCAAACACCATCGCGGCGAACCTACCTCGCCTACTACCGTAGAGCGTCCCGGAGCACCCAGACGACCGCTTGGGCCAGCTCCGTCTCTGCAGTTTGCTGATCAACCATGTGATGATCTGCGTCAGTCCGAGTTTCAGTGGGCAGTTCGAGATGATTACTGCACATCCACCGCAATTTCACTTCAATCTGTGGTAGAACAGTGCCAGTTGACTATGATCAGCGATGGAATTTACGCAAGCAGTGAATCGCAAAATGTCCCTCGGTGGTATAGATCTATCGAACGCCAATGTAAGTTGAGGGTGAAGGGCGAGGTCGGCCAATTTTTTATTGGCACATCCAAGAGCTCACTTCATTCCGCCGACGATCACGAGATCGCAATGGCCTGAGATGAGAGTGTCCAACAATTCACAACAATTTTTCAAAGCATTACTGTGTTCGAACTTTGATCTGTGGTAGAACAGTGCAGTTGAATATGATCAGCGATGAACTTGACGCAAGCAGTGAATCGCAAAATGTCCCTCGGTGGAGTAGATCTATCGAACACCAATGTAAATTGAGGAAGCCGGCATGAGCCGGATAGTTGGTCCGCAATTCATTCTATCGGCTGAATTGTAGCCTCCCTTGGCGCAGTCTTTGACGAGGCGCCTCTTTAATGATTCGAACCAACCGCAGCCAAGACTCATGTCTGACCAAACAATGCGAGCTAAAACTCCAATGTGCGCACACTTTGGTAGCTTGGTCTCTACCATTGTGCGAAAACTTTTGACTGAGAAATCATAGACGCCGCGCGAGCGTCGACAAATCTAAAGCTAAAATTACAAAAATACAATCCAATCTCAAACAATACTTTCAATTTATCAACCTCAGATCAGGCTGAAACGGTAGCTCGTCGAACCTTTCTTGATCAGGTTCGTCTTGAGGCCCTTGTTGACCACTTGAATGACGTGATTCTTGAGCGTCTCATTGTTGTCGACATTGTATGTCTTCACAATGTACTTGGCGATCGTCCGCTTGGTGCTGTCGTCGCCCGTCATGGCAATAGCCTTGAGCACCTGTTGCGTGGTGAGCTTGGTCGACATCGGCGTTGTGATGGACACCACGGGCACCGAGATGCTCTTCTTGCTGACGTTGAGCTTGCGCCTCTTTCGTGGGCGGATCTCTGTGGCGACCGGATTGCGGCGCTTTTTGCCGCGGCGTTGCTCTTCGTCGCGCATGTTTTCGTACATGAAGTCGGCGATGAGACTGGCACTTTTGAGATTTTGTTCCGAGTCGGATGCACCGCCGTGCACCTGCTCCGCGACATCAAAGACAGAGAAGCCATGGCTGTTCACCGCGCACACGGCATCGCAGCAGAGATCGACATTGCCCGAGTCGGCACCCTCGATGGCGTCCTCGAGGCCTTCGGTCGGCGTCACGCTCTGCTCTTTCAGCTCCTGCTCCTTCATGAAGGCCTTGATCGCCCAGTACATGAGCATCGATCTGCCGCACGGCGACTGGTGGACGTTGAACAGCCCGAAGATGAGGTCACCGTAACTCGCCGAAAAGTCGTCGCCGTGGAGTCTGCAGATGATCTCGAAGACGGGGGACAGATAGCCTGGGACTTTCTTGTGCATGGTGTTGAACATAAACACGATCATGCGCGACGCGTACTTGAAGTGTTGGATCGTGCCGGGTTCGTAACCCAGCAGCAGGTGCGCCATGGTATGGCCACAGAGACACAGTCCGTGAAACGATCGCAGCATCTCGAGCTGCATCTTGGGTGGCCGAGAGCGGCACATACAGCGCGTGTCCTTGCCTTCCTCACTGGCGGTGGTCATCTCGAGGGACGTCGAACTTAGACGCTTCGGACTTGATTGCTTGATGCGGTTTGAAGGGAGGGATATGAGGAGAGGAAGGGTCAGATGTGTCAAATGAGCTACGGAATCATGAAACGCGAAATATCATAATGTTTGAGACTGAGTCGAATTTTTGACTGAGTCGAATTCAGCTGCATATGCGGCATATACTGCTACATACACTTGCGCAGCAACAGCTGCACGCCTGTTCCAAGGCCCATGTCCCTACCGATCGACTTGGAAAAAAAAAAGTGTTACTTGTCACACTCAGTAGCTTCAGAGCATCCGTGCTTATTCCATTCACGTGATCATGTCTGCCCACACACCTCGCGGCCTCGCCACTGGATACGCCAGGAAAGCAGGAGTTGACATCTCCGCCATTATCGACATCATCTTCGACTATTTTGCGCGCTGCCCACGGTGCCGAGACTCGCGGCATCTTCAGCTATTTTGTGAGGAAACGTGGACGGAGGGAAGCTGTTGCTCACCATGCTGCGAGCAATGCGATGACAATGGAATGTACGAAATCATTTGCGCAGAATGTCGGGAGTATCGAGTGCTGTACAGCACAGAATCAGAATGACTTTGAAGGGCGAGTGACGCCTGTATTGTTTCAATGTTAAATTTTACGTCTTTTGTGCGACTGTCGACGCTGGTTTTGAATCTGTCGGGCCATCCACCCCCTGTAACGTTTGTTTGGGCGTTTCTTCAGTGGGTTGAGCCCCTCGCTGATGCTCATGGTCTCCTTTTGCACCTGGATCCGGTTCCTGTTGTACATCTCTCCGGTGCGCCAGTTATACATTTTGTTGATGCGCAGCATCTCGAGCTGTTGCTGCTTGGCAAAGATGGCAGCCTTATTCAGTTGATACGCTTCCTGCTGGACCTGCTGTTCCAGTTGAAACAATGTTGCCTGTTGTCGATGCAAAGCAGGCTGTACGGGACTTTGGTGCTGAAGTTGGCGGAAAGAGGGCACAGGGTCGCGACGAATGTTTTGAGAGCAGTGTCTTGACCACGCACTCTTTTTGGGGATGCGCATGTCCTGGTAGCGATCGGAATCATTGCTGGTCGCCGAGTCACCCGAAGAGCGCTTGTCAGAAGAGCGCTTGCGGCGATGGTGATCAGAATCATAGTCACCCGAAGAGCGCTTGTCAGAAGAGCGCTTGCGGCGATGGTGATCAGAATCATAGTCATCCGAAGAGCGCTTGTCAGAAGAGCGCTTGCGGCGATGGTGATCAGAATCATTGCTGGTGCCTGAGTCACCGGAAGAGCGCTTGCGGCGATGGCAGTCGGATTCATTGCTGATGGCCGAGTCACCAGAAGAGCGCTGCCGTGTGCGCACTGGTGACTGGGACGACATGTCCGCTTTTGGACTGGGCGATGCGCTGATTGGAAAGTCAAGATGGACTGACTCGGGCTGAACAGGGCAAGTCATGGTGGATGGATATTGACAAAAAATTATGATATGATTGCGTAAGCTAGGAATTGACGCCGGTACTTTTTGCGTTGAGGATGCGCATGATCGAACGCATGTGCGATTATTTTGTAAGGTCAAACAAAATATCAATTTAATTTTGAGCCACACAGAAGTCTACGTCCACTTGTTCGCTTCGTCATGCCAAGTTTGCCCTTGCAATTTGTGGATGGTCATGTGCTGCTTGCTGAGACTCAGTCGCGCCCAGCCCATGCACGTCTTGTACCCAAACAGCCGACACGCAGCCTCGGCGAAACTGCAGTAGCGACTGTCTATGTATTGCTTGAGTTCGTCGCGTGGTTTTTTGGACTTTGCGTCAAGGACCCGGCGTAGGAACCGACGCAGGCCGAGAAGACGGCGCTCGAACATCGCACAGTCGCGCGGTTGAAGGAGTACCATTTTGGGGTTCCCATCAGCGTCTATTGTCTTCATTCCAATCAGATGCGGCAGGAACCAGGTCACAATTCCTGTGGTGCCGTGGCACAGACCATTGAGCGGGTCAATGTTTCGCAGAACCATGATGGGAGCTCCTATCTTGAGCTGGAGCTTGTCTGCGGGTAAATTATTTCTCTCTGTGCAGTTTCCCTTCTTTTCAATGGGGAGGAATCGCCCGAATCTGTTGGCTGACTCTATGCAGAGCGGCTCCGACGCATCCGTGGAGTAAGGATTCAATGTTGTGTGTTGGCTGCTGCCAAAGACGGCGTTGTTGCCGTTGGCGAAAAAGAGCATCGCGCGAGTGCTCTGCGTCATGACCGACTTCAAGGTCGCGGTCAGGCACACGATGACAAAGAGCAACAGTGCGACTGGCACGGCGATGACCACTGTGATGGCAGTCGAGAACGTCGTCATTTCCGATCTCAGTTGCAGTCGTGATTCAGAGTGCGCGGGAAGAGAGAGAGAGAGGGCTGAAAAGTCTTTTCTGGTTGAATTATTATGAATGAGGCAGGGATCAATAATGCAGATGCAAAAGCGGTGCACCCCGCTTTTGTCACGAACGGAACGACCTCAACAGTGCTAACTGGTTTCGCGTGGTTTTCAACTTTGACAGCAACAAAGCATGTCACACCCAAACTCTCGCGTCAAATGCAAGGTGGTACAACGCAAGACACGCCATCGCCCAAAGCCACAGAAAAAGACGCAAGCGGCGCCAACCTATCACCCAACTGACCCGCGCGTCAAATGCAAGGTGGTACAACGCAGACCACGACCTCGTTCCTTCTCTACAGAGGCTGAATCGCAAAGAGCACTACAAACCGCAAATGAACGCATCTATGTACTACAGCAAGAGCTGGGCAAAGCGAAACGGAGAATTCGACTCTATAAAAGTATACTCAAGCGGGTGAAGACCGCAGTACGCGAATATACTCAAGCCACCACTGACCAATGAGATTGTATGCTAATGTTTTAATTCAAGTCATCGCGCATCGCATGACAATTTGAGAAAAGGAGTGAGCACACCCAGTGTACATAACACCATGAATGGATAGCACGAATCTGCTACGAACCGCGGCATCGTAACATGAGTCGATTGTAAGTATCAGACTCAGGCTTCACGTCGAACATCTCGGAATAGAAGTTGCCCAGTGCTGCATAGTGCATCTTGGGCTTTTTGTTCTTCTTCTACAATCCGGTTATCATCTCAATGATGTCGATGTCCCAGCCAACGCACTCCGTCTGCAACTCCAAGTGCAGCAGCCAGTTCGATTGCATCCTCGGCGTCAATCATCGTGAACTCACTCTCAATGCCGCTACTTTCAGTGTACCCGTTGGATTTGCGCGCGCAAAAATGTGAGTTTGCACAGTGCGCAGAACATCATGAATGGATTGCACGAGTCTGCCATGAACCTCAACATCGTAACATGAGTCGATTGTAAGTATCTGAGTTGAATCAAAAAATGTCTGATCCGTTGCAACAGACACTGGGGCAAGGACACCGTCCGTGTCGCAAGAGTTCTATACGCACTGGCGCCTTTGTGTCATGTGCAAGTCTGTTACAAACTAACCGCGAAATAGGCGCGGAAAGTGCACTCGGAGGTGCGCAACCATCACACGGACATCTGATCCCTCTGGGTCCGTCCCAAGCTGTCGCACCGTATAGCCACGCGCAATTCCTCGCCCACCCAACAGGACCATGCGCACGCCATGGCCGGGCACAACCACAATATAAGTCGCGTTGCCTGCTGCGCGATGCATGCGCCAGCACACCGATTCGACTCCATTCACGCAGATTGCTGTGGTATCGCTGTGTGATGCCGTCACCGGCTGCTCGCGCTTCTCCTCGACGCTCTGCTCAGGACCCTGCCCAATCTCCTCTTTGACCGTGGCTGTGACCTCGCTCTCATCGTCCGCGTTTTTCGCCTCGAGGATGTCGGAGTTGAGCCTGCGCTTCTTACGCGTTGCTGAAGCAGATGCATGACACTCGGGCACCACCTCGTAGATCTTACGCGTGTTGCGTTGCTGTTGCGCATTTGCGCGAGGAAAACATCACCATGTAGCGGAGGGCTGAGCATCACACCTTGTTTGGCTCTTTGCATTTGAGCTGACACTCGTCCATCTTCACATTGGCTTTGGAGTCCTGATGGTTGTCCATTTTGGTTCAAACAGCGAGAACCTTGCGCTGGGATGAACTTAAAGTAATTACTGGTTTTGTGTGTGTAAAAATGTGAGTTTGTACAGTGCATAAGATTATACACCTCACTGCTGAAATATCTCCGGCTTTCAATCTCGTGATTCATCGCAACACACAATCCATCAATAACAGGCCGCTCAACAGCGCTTGGTAGCCTTCTGCCGCTCGCCCTTATGAATGCGGCCGCTGTGTCCTTTGCCCTGATAGGGAGGCGCTGTAGGAAAAGGAAGCAACTTCTTTTTCTGAGTGTGTGTCAGTGCCATCGCCAGAGCAGGCATCGGAAGCGAACCGCCTACAGGCATCGACATCGGACCGTCGCTTCTCCTTGCAAGAGAAGTTGAAATGTCAAGCATGCATCTTCCTCGACCACGTCCATGCATCAAACCAATTTAAACAATTTAAAATTTTCTAAATTTAATTTTCAATCAACTTACATTTTTTCAATCTGGCAGACTCTCTGTCGCAGGCGCCCGTACTTGTCGGTCTTGGTCTGCACCAGGAAATGCACCCGGAATTTCTTGCCGGTCACCTCCTTGAACACCTCCGCTTGCTCGTGCTCCGCCCTCTCCGCAAACTGATCCGCGGTCAGCCCTCCCAGCAGCT
>JABSRR010000155.1 GCA_013215025.1 Pseudomonadales bacterium | reverse complement strand
TTATCCCACGAGAAGACCCCGCAGACTTCAGCGGTGAGTTCTTTGCAGGATGAGGTTGAGTGCAAGGTTGTCGAACGCCAGCAAGGCGACGGTTGGACAGTCCTTTATAAGCCGGACCGTCATTGGGAGCGGGTTACCGCGTCAAATGGATACGCTGCGATTTTTCCAGACAAGCAGGAAGCCCTTGACTACGTACGGGATGCGACGCCGGGCGCTATTGTTGTGGAAGTTACCGCAAACCGGACACAACACGAAGGCAAGGAAACTAAGCCGCGCGTTGACCTTATCGACCCTACATTTTTGCTTGGTATGGGTAGGGTTCTTGGGGATGGCGCTAAAAAATACGCCCCTAATAATTGGCGCTACGGTAGCAATTACAGTGAGCGGTATGCTTCACTTGTCCGACACTTGGCGGCGTGGCACTCGGGCGAAACCCTTGATATTAACTCGAAGGAAAATCACCTGTACCACGTAGCTACCAACGCTATGATCTTGGCGTACTGGCAGCTCGCCGGGCGAGGAAAAGACGATAGGGCCCGCATCGGGGAATAAAATAAACTGTTGACAGCGTAGCCCCGGCCTGATAGGTCGGGGTTATTGCTTTTTGTAGGAGAGAAGTTAATGAAAATTGATTTAAGTAACGCCGCCAAGAGCGCTCCAAAACCATTGGAAGCGGATGACGTGCGGAAACTTTTACGGGGCTCGCGCTTACGCCAGTTCCTGACTAACATGTACGGCAACGCTGTGCGCTTCGATGGGCCTAACGCGCGCCTAGGCGATATCGCTACAGGCGAGCGAGGCGGTAGCGTTGCTGTTTGCCTTGATGGCGACAAGGCGGGCACTTTCTACGACCATAACCCCGGCGCACAATATGTAGAGGGTGACGTGTTCACTATCTGGCAACTGCGCTACAACTGTGACTTTCCTGCCGCACTAGAAGGAATTAACGATTGGGCGGGCGGCACGCCTTCAAGAGAGATTACCGCTAAGAATGCAGCACAACATAAGAAAGCCGCTAAGGCCCGCCAAGAAAAGAAAGAGTTTCAAAAAAAATATGAATACACGGACGAACACGGCAATATTCTGTTTGTTGTTCGTCGGTTCGGGCTTGTGTACGGGGATGATGGCTCCCCGGTCCTTAACAATAAAGGAAAGCAGCGTAAAGATTTCCGAGTGCAATCTGCAGATGGGCACAAATACCCGGATGGTATGGATTTGCGACCCCTCTACTGCCTACCCTCAATCGTACGAGA
Organism: Pseudomonadales bacterium; assembly: GCA_013215025.1. NCBI lineage: Bacteria > Pseudomonadati > Pseudomonadota > Gammaproteobacteria > Pseudomonadales > Pseudomonadales bacterium. The sequence goes on along the minus strand of JABSRR010000155.1, from coordinate 7,291 downwards.
CGAAACCAACGCCGAAATTTATGTGTGCGAAGGGGAAAAAGCTGCCGACGCCCTGCGAGATATCGGCCTAATCGCCACGACTATGGCGGGCGGTTCCGCCGCCGTGACCCGCGCCGACTGGTCGCACCTCAAGGGCAAAGACGTCATCGTGTGGCCTGATAATGACGCGGCTGGTATTAAATGCGCTTCCCTCATTACCGAGGTGTTGAACGGCGTGGCGAATACCGTGCGCGTCCTACCGCCGTACTCAGAGAGCGGAGAGGAGGGGGCCGACGCCGCAGACTTCCTAGCAGACGGTAAAGATATCGCGGCCTTTGTTAATGCCTCGCCCGACCTACAAGACGAGTGGCTAGAAGAGAATATTGCGGCGCTCAATATCGTAAACCCGGCTGACGTGAAGATGACGGCCCGCGATTGGGTTAGCGACGGAGCCTTAATTCGGGGAGCTATCACGCTCTTTGCAGCGCCACCCGGCACAGGTAAGACCGCTTGGTCAATGCAGTTGGCAGCTACGTACGCTATGGGCGCACCGTTCGCCGGCACTATCCCCGTAAATCCCGGCAAGGCGCTAGTAATCAACGCCGAGGAACCAATCGATGAAATGGCTCGACGCCTACGCGCTGCCTGCCAAGGTTACGAATATGACTTTGACGAGGTAAGCGAGAACGTTAAATTCATCTCAGGCTACGACAGCCCGCTACTGATTACTAAGCAGTCTGGCAGCACTAGAGAAATTATCGTAGACGCCAAGACGGACGCGATCGCCGCATACTGCCGTGAGAACGACGTCAGCCTAGTCATCATGGACCCGATCGCAGAGTTCGGCCACGGCGAAGAGAACGACAACAACGCGCAAAAGCAGTTCTTTCAAGCGCTCCGTAAGATGGCGGCAGACGGTAATTTTGCATTGCTCGCTTTCGCTCATACCCCTAAAACCACGTCATGGGCGAGCCGGGCCAACATGAACATGGTGCGCGGCGCGGGTTCCGTAGTTGGCGTCGCTCGCTTCGTATTCACAATGCTAAAGCTTCCAGTAGATGAGGCAGAAAACTACGGTATCGACAAAGCCGAGGCGTGGCGCTACACAGCGCTAGACCTTGCCAAGGGTAACATGATCAAAGGCGACCACCCCGGCATCTGGCAGAAGAAAGAAAGCATTGACCTAGTGACCGCACAGGGCGAAGTTGAGAGTATGCCCTTTATGGTGGACGTTCAGCTATCGGAGCCGGACCAAGAAAGCCCACAGCTTAAGCAGGACCGTCAACAGATCGCGCACCAATCAGTCATTATCGATGGTATCTTTACACACCTAGGGCGAGTTGGAGAAGCAACCTATAGCGACCTATGCGACGCAATCGTAAGCCAAGCCAAAAACTTAGGCGTTAGAGGGCTCAACAAGCAGAAGGTACGGGACACAATCACGCAGCTACGGCCCAGCGGGCTGGGCGATTGCTTCCGCTACTCCGATCAGGGGATGCAGTTTTACGCCGCTTGCGTCGATATTAGCAGGAGCGGTCAGCCTATAGTGCGCTTCTATAGCACAAACGACAGGTTACCGGAGGGCTTTAAGTATCAAGACATGCATTGGCCATTCTAAGAAATCGGGGACACACCTAGTGTCCCCTGCAGGGAGGGCTGGTTACCTTCCCTAGATCGTCGCGCACCTCTCTCCTAGTGTGCGATTTGATCCGCCCCGGTTAGCTGCCCCTCAAACGGGTAACGCGACCGGGGCGAATTATTTTCAGGAATATGCAAATTAGCTGTTGACCCCGTAATTAACGCGTGTATAACAACATGCATACCAAGGAGAAACCAATGAACGAGAACAAACTAGAGGTTTACGCGCAGCTTGAGCACATTAAAACTCAAGCAGGCGCGGCAGCCGGGGCATACTATCGCGCAGCAGTGGGCGACACGCCTTGGCAAAAGCGAGTAGAGCTAATCAATAACACGATCGACGGCCTGCGCGCCATGATTGACGAGCTGGAGAGTATGGCAAAATGAGCAGACAGAAAGTACTAAATGCGGGGCGCATTATCCGGGCACTGGACGCACAAGCGGGTATTGAATTGGCATTTGACCGCAAAGCGAGCGCCGACCTAATGAACGAAGCCGCCCGCGAGATTGAGCGACTTCGGCGCAGCGAGGAAATTTGGGTACAGTTCGCTAAGGCGCTGGCGATAACATAATGACAGCGCACCTATACGAAGAAATAGAGATGCTAACCGCAGAGCGAGACTTTTACCGCGAGCAAGTGCAAGAGTTGCTAAATGATGCCGCGCCAAAAATTTATACGCTAGGCTTCTCGCCGCAAGAGTGCCGAATTCTCAATTTGCTAATGCGGACGCCCGGCCAGACGCGCTCGCACGAGGCGGTCATGATTGCCGCCGGCACGGACGCAGAAAAGGACGCGGTGCGAACGGGGCGGGTTCTAGTATCAAAGATACGGCGCAAGCTGATAGATTTAGGCGTAGGCAAAGGCGCGATAACTCGCGGCGACAGATACGGCTACACCATGACACACGAAGCGGCCCACATGATAGGCGAACTAATAGAAGGAGGTGTGTGTGAGTAAATCAGAGGAGCACAAAATCCAAGTCGGAATAGCAAACTATTTGCGGGAAAATCTGCGAAATGGAAGCATATTCTTTGCCGTACCTAACGGCGGCACGCGGAAAATGACAAAGGTAGCTGGCGGTAAGAGTATCCCGCTAGAGGCTATTCGACTAAAAAAGGAGGGTGTTACGGCTGGCGTCGCTGACGTTCTCGTAATCTCAGACATAGAGCCGCGCATTGTGGCGCTAGAAACCAAGACAGAGAAAGGCAAACAGTCAACCTCGCAAGTGTGGTGGCAAGCAGAGGCCGAGAAGGCTGGTGTAGCTTACCATATTGTGCGAAGCGTTGGCGACGTGAAGCGCCTTATCGAGACGTACGGGCTAAAGAAGGCGCAAAAAACCTTGACAGATGGCGCGCAAACTGACATTGACGAATGGTTGAACGGTGACAGCAACGCTTTGCCAATCGACGCACCCTTAGAATAGGAGACTAACCACATGGGTTCACTAAAAATTATATCAGCCGACGAGCGCTTGAGTCAGGCTAAAGGCGCAAAAATCCTTATCGTAGGTCAATCCGGTATCGGTAAGACCAGCCTGCTTAAGACCGTAGACCCGGCCTCTACGTTGTTTGTGGACTTAGAGGCTGGAGACCTTGCCATAGGCAAGACGCCAATAGACCAAGTATCGCCCGAGACGTGGCAAGACTGCCGCAACCTCGCCGTGTTCCTAGCCGGACCAGACCCGCAAGCAAAGGCAGACGACGTATATGGGAAAGAGCATTACGACCATGCCGTTGAGCTGTATGGAGACACCGATCTCGGTAAGTATAGCACTTACTTTGTTGATAGCCTTACTGTGGCTTCACGTCTTTGCCTTCGTTGGGCACAGCAACAACCAGAAAGCACAAACGCAAAGGGAGTTCCTGATATGCGTTCTGCTTACGGTACTCTTGGTCGCGAAATGGTTAGCTTTGTCACTCAGTTGCAGTCTGCCCGCGCTAAGAATGTTGTCTTTGTCTGCCTGCTAGACGAGCTGACAGACGAGTTCAAGCGCACTAGCTACGGGCTGCAGCTTGAGGGTGGCAAATCTAAGCGTGAAGTACCCAGCATTGTTGATGAGGTAATCACTATGGCTATTCACGGCAAGACGCACGATGACCCCGGTTACCGCGTGTTCTTCACTAATAACGCCAACGTACCCGGCTACCCTGCAAAGGATCGTTCGGGCAAGCTGGACGCAATCGAAGAGCCGCACCTAGGCAAACTGATTGAAAAAGTGCTTGCGTAAGTAACCGCTTTATGATTTAACGTGTCATGGGCGGCTAACGCCGCCCGCACAACCACTTAACCAACCCATAGGAAAATTAAAATGCAGTTTGACCTAACACAAGCAGAACAAAGCTCAGGCGGTGACTTTGAGCTTATCCCTGCGAAGACAGTCGCCCCTGTCATTATGCACATTCGCGGGACCAAGCGGACGCAGGCAGGTGATGCTGAATATCTAGACATTGAGTACACGGTCACAGCGGGCAAGTATGAGCGCCGCAAGGTGTTCGGCATGAATATGATTACTTCGAACGGCACGGACGGCCACAACAAGGCGGTAGAAATCTCAACATCATTCTTTCTTGAGGTTGTCCAATCCGCTTACGGTATCAAAGACCTATCTGCACCAGACGCCATGGAATACCTTCGCAGCTTCGACACTGACAGCTTGCAGGGTATCGAGTTTCTTGCGCGCATCGGTATCGAGAAGGATAAAACCGGCCAGTACGAAGACAAGAACGTGGTTTCTGGTGCGGTCACGCCGGCATCCAAGACTTACGCGGGCTTTGAGCCTAAGCCAATGCCGAAGGCTGGCGTCGTGAACACCACTAGCACGCAACAAGCAGCGGCCCCGTCCGCGGCATCTAAACCAGCATGGGCGTCATAGAGCTTAGTGGCTAACTACGAAGAAAAAGCAATGAAGGCAGCGGCTAACGCCGCTGTCTCCCTCGCCCGACAGATAACCAATACGCACCTTAAGCCAATGGAGGCCCGAGCTTTCGCATTTGGCACAGTGCTAGCATGGACACAGGGCCGAGCTTACGGCGCCACCATTGACCGCAAGGGGCGAGCATACGTCACAGCAGACGCCAAGGGGTTCGAGCCGGACGGTTACACGCTAGGATACGCGGAGGGCATTCTGCCCGCCCTAGGCGGCGTCTCTGGGCTCCCGTGGGATAAGGCGCTAAAGGACTGGTCCAAGGATGAAATCTTGCGCTTAGTCGCGTCATCCGCCGAGTTGGTAGAAGACGCTAAAGCTAACGCTCTGGAATGCAGCCCCGAAGAAATCCCATTCTAGGAGAAGTAAATGAGAATTAACCTGCTTCAGGATGAGCACTTGCAAAATTCCCCTACCGCCGCCAAGGCGCTAGAGGAAATTGATACGGTGCTGGTCGATAACTTTCTAGCGGAGACGCCGCGCAACTACCTAGGCGCTTCCGGGGTGGGTAACCCTTGCGCCCGAGCTGTGCAGTTCGACTATATAAAGGCTAAAAAGAATGAAGACAGACAGCACCCACCAGCCCGCATCTTGCGCATCTTCGAAAGAGGGCACCATGCGGAGCACCTTGTTGTCAAATGGTTCCGCAATGCAGGTTACCACCTCACGGATAGGGATTATAAGACCGGGCGGCAGTTTCGCTTTAGCGCTATGGGCGGGCTTTTCTCTGGTGGCTGCGACGGCGTTATTAGTGAAGGCCCCGGCATCCTTGGCCCTACACTATGGGAGCTTAAGTGTGTCAACACTAAGAAATTTGGCCAGTTCGTCAAGCGCGGCGTCAAAAAAGTAGAACCTAAGTACTACGCGCAGTTGCAGCTATATATGGCCTACTTCAATCTTACGGATTACCCGGCGCTGTTTACCGTTCTGGACAGTAACGATTACTCCCTACATATCGAGGAGGTGCCATTTGATCCGCAGGCCGCGCAGTATTACAGTGACCGGGCGGTCAGCATCATCCAAGACACCAACGCCCGCGCTCTGGCTCCGCGTGTATCGGATGACCCTAGCGTTTTTTCTTGTCGCTTTTGTGACTTTAGCGGCGTGTGTCATAGTGGTACCAATCCTATGTTATCACCTGATTTCACGCCACCTCAGCCACCTAACCAAGAGGAATAAACATGGACGCAGAAGTGCAGAAAAAGCTAAAAGATGGCTATAAGAGGTGCAGCACATGCAAGCGGACTAAGCCCTTGTCTGACTTCAACTATCGCCGCGACACGCCAGACAATAAGCAGTACCATTGCGCGGCGTGCGGAATAAAGCGTAATGCAAAATATTATGCCGAGCGACCGCAAGAGGCGATAGACCGCAGGGCTGCACGCGACGAGCGCAAGGCGGAGCAGACACCCGGTTGCCCGGCATTCGCCGAGTACGCATATGGCTTCTACAAGAATGAGGGCAAGCTACTCTATCTTAAAGACGGCATCCCTCGCGAGGTGGATCATATCGTTTCAATCGCAGATGGCGGGTATCACCATATCGACAACTTTCAACTGTTGACCAAGAGCGAAAACCGCCGTAAGGGTGCTGACAGCTGGTCACCAGATGACCCGCGGCTCAAGCCTAATAAAGCTTTCCAAGAGCTTATTAAACGCCGCTGGTTGCAAGAGGACCGATGCCGGTGCGAGCACTGTCAAGCAATGGCTCGTGACATTATCGAGACACGCGAACGCCGGCGCGCTCGCCAGCGCGAGAGAATGGAGGATAGGCTTGGCTAAAAAGAAGTATGTGTCAGATTTAAAGCGAAACTATGTTGCGCTTCATGTATCGAAAGATGTGGAGTTGTTTTGGCCGCTGTTGACAGATCAAGAGCTTGTCGATATGGTCAACTTAATTGAGGCGGCTAAGGCCCGCATACGCAAGGAAGCAAGAAATGCAGAAACAAACTAAAAACCACTTAAAATGGATTGCAGTAATGGGGTTAGCCTTCATTGCGGTTGTGTGCGTCGTCGCGGCCTGCACAGTGTCAACGGTAGACCTTACAAGCAAGGGCGCTCAAGAGCACGGCTATAATGTCGATAAACACATTGCAGAGCCTTGGCGCATTGTACCGCCCGTATCAACGGCGCACCAAGAGCGAGAAATCGATGAAGGATTTTGCGCAGACACGCCCGAGGGGAAAATCTGCACACGTAGCGTAACGGAGACAAACACTATCGTAGACCGTTACTCTGCCGCCGCAAAGCGTGGTGCATGGCCTCTGACGGTTGGGCTTGAGTATGTTTGCGAGCGCTCATATTCAATTATCCGCAACAGCCCCACTCCTACACTAGACGGAGTGGAGATTACGGACCCTAATGTATTGGTGCACGTTCCGCTACCAACAAGTCACAACACTGACACCGAGTATAAAACGTACGTATACTACACGCTTGGCGGATTTACTCCCGGCGAAGGTCAAGTAATCCTATTCACTGACGGCGCGGAAGTGGCTGACGGCCTAGACATTAAGGGCGAGGCGGGCAAATACATTGAAATCACTGACGAAATGACCGTGGGCAGCGTGCGTTTTGCAGAGGCAACAGTAGAAGCTGTTGTGGTTCGCAACCAGCCTTACCCGGATGGCAAGCAACCCGGTAGTGTCACATTTGAGATGCGAGGCGCGCGAAGTAAGTTTGAACAGGTTGACCGCCTCTGTTACAACGGCTAAACAAAACCTCCTCCTAAACTTGACCCCTGCCTTACGG
>JABSRR010000154.1 GCA_013215025.1 Pseudomonadales bacterium | reverse complement strand
GCATCAAACTCATACCTAGCAGTGTTTCTAATCACGCCATTTGTCTGCTATAATATTTATGCACAACAGTATCAAATGCATCGCTTTGTTCAGCAATACTATCAGCAGCCCGCAGCCGTCAATGACCTGGGCTTACTGAGTTACCAAAATCCTCACTATGTATTAGATTTATGGGGATTAGCTTCGAAAGAGGCACTCGCTTTCAGACAAACATCTGACGACTTAGAATGGATGCATCAATTAGTCGAACAGTCAGACATCGACTTAGTGATGATTTACCCTAGTTGGTTTGAGAAAGAGGGTAAAACCTTACCTGAACAGTGGCAAAAACTTGCCGTTTTGAGAATGAATGGCAGGGTCAACTTTCTTGATGATGATGTTAGCTTTTACTGTACTGTGAAGAATTGCGACGAACTTACACAAAAGTTACAAAGCTTTGCTTTAGATTTATCGCCTGCAAGTATTTTACTTTTCGAAAATCAGGACTAAATCCTCAGTCGATAAGCTAATCATTTGAATTAAGTATAGGCTAAGCTAGATCAGCAAGAGCGAACTCAGCCTAGGTTTTGAATAATTGATCATTTTATCATGCTTCTATTTAAGTATAGTTAAAGCAGACACCTAAGAAATCCTGCGTAAGATGGGTATTTAAAAGATCAACGCAAAATATCTAGCTAGAAATAGATATTTATTAGGCATAAAAAAAGCCGCATAAGCGGCTTTAAGAGAAGTGCTTTACCGCTAGATAAAGAAGTCGGCGTTATCGGCACCTAGGTGTAAGCCACCATAGTTACGCGAGAAGTTTGTTGGACTGTTAGCAACGTGAGCGCGCGCGGTATGAATATCCAAGAAGCGCTGCTGAATATCACTGCCTTTGAATACTGAGCTACCACCCGCCATTGAGAATAAGCTATCAATCACTGACATGCTCTTCTCGATAACTAAAGATGCTTGGTAACGATACTTGGCACGCTTTTCAACAGGTATACTTTCACCTGCAGCAGTAATGCTCATCATCTCATCAAAGTTGCGCATCATCACCGTTTCCATTTCGTCAATGGTATTTGATGCCATCGCAATACGCTCAAGCGCAGACGGGTCAGAGGCATGTTTTGAAGAATCCATGCTAGCCTTTTTCATTGCTGCTGATTTGTATAGCTCTAACGCATCTTTACAAGCACCAATTGCAGGTGTTGATACCACACGAATGAAAAGCTGCGCCCAAGGCAAGCGGTAAAGCGTGGCTGAATCTTCAGTAACGCCAGGGTTGGTAAGATTGAAACCATCCATTTGCTTGTGAGTACGGTAGTCAGGAACAAATGCATCTTTTACGACAACATCATTACTGCCAGTACCTTGCAGACCCATAGAGTGCCAAGTATCTTCGATCACATAATCTTCTTTCGGCACTAGGAAGGTACGGTAGCCTTCACCAGGAATAACGCCACCTAATAATGCCCAAGTGCAGTGATCAGAACCTGATGACCAGCCCCAACGGCCAGAGAATTTAAAACCACCTTCAACGACTTCAACCTTGCCCATTGGCGCATATGATGAAGATATACGCGTATGGATGTCGTCTTTCCAAACATCTTCTTGAGCTTGCTTGTCCATCAGTGCAATCTGGAATGCGTGAACTGCTACGATGCCGCAGGCCCAGGCAGTAGACATGCAGGCTTCAGCGATAGCTAGGTGCATTCTAAAGAAGTCTTGTGGGTCGACTTCATAGCCACCATAAGCTTTAGGTTGAAGCGCTAGAAAAAATCCAGCTTCTTGCAGTTCATCAATAGTTTTTTGAGGAACCTTGCGGTTTTCCTTCGCTTCTTCAGCTCGTGATTTGATAGCCGGCTGGAGAGCAACGATTCGCTGGTAAATTTCTTCAGCGATTGCTTTTTTTTCTAGATCTATGTCCATTTTTTGTAAGCTGCCCACAGTTATCTCCTAAATAATTTTAGTTTGTGAACTGTCTATACGCCGTAAAGGAATCATCAGATTAAGAAAGATAAAAAAATTTAAACCCAAATTATGAATATTTCGTAAGCACGAAGAGGAGTCCATTTTATGGTTAAAGCAAAAGTCCCCCAGCTGCACGATAAATACCTCAGAGTGGTTGTGATTGAAGCCTATGCTGAAGACAGTTTTGGCGCTACTGTGTGTCACGAATTAGACAATATCGAGCTACTTGATAACGCTGATAAACCCTTACTGAAACGATCGATAGCTGAGATTATGAAGGTTGTGGGTCAATTAAATATCGGTGATATCTTTCTGCACTGCCACGCGCATCTGCACACTGTGGCCTTGCCCGACTATCTGATTGCTACTGACTACGGCAATGGCGTCATTCATCTCCAGCCAACCGCCTTTAACCAGAACTTTGCAGAGTTCCCACAGTCACAGGAATAATGCTTTTCATTTTGAATTCAGCTGGTTTTCTGAACTGCATAATTAATCCCTTTAATACAGACATATCATGCCGCTTGTCTTATTCACTAGTCTCGCAGGCATAAAAAAACCGGCAAAAGCCGGTTTTTTTCACTTTTTAAGCAGCTATTTTTCATGCAGATTTGCTCACTGCAAATTTAACTAAGTGCATGAATAAGCATATAAGTGGTTTGGCAAGCAATTAAAGATTCGAAGCTTCTTCGCTTAAGTATGCTGCCACACCTTCTGGTGAAGCCGTCATACCTTTATCGCCTTTATTCCAGCCAGCTGGACAAACTTCGCCATGCTCTTCATGGAACTGAAGCGCTTCCACTAAACGAATAACTTCATCAAAGTTACGTCCTAGTGGCAGGTTATTAACGATTTGTGATTGTACGACACCTTCTTTATCGATGATGAATACACCACGAAATGCCACACCACCAGCAGACTCAACATCGTATGCACGGCAAATATCATGGTTAATATCTGCTGCTAAGGTGTAAGCAACTTGACCGATACCACCATCTTTCACATCGGTATTACGCCATGCATTGTGAGTGAAATGCGAATCGATCGATGCGCCAACAACTTCAACACCCAATTCTTTGAACTTATCCATACGGTGATGAACCGCGATCAACTCAGACGGACATACAAAGGTAAAGTCCAATGGGTAGAAAAATAAAACGCGATATTTACCTTCAGTTGACTCTAAAAAATTGAATTCGTTAACGATTTCTCCACTGCCTAAAACAGCGCTGGAAGTAAAGTTTGGTGCTTGTTTACCAACTAAAACGCCCATGTAAGTTCTCCTTAAGATTGACAAGGGTCTTTGAAAAGTTTGAAAAATCAAACAATGAAAATCTAACTTAATGAAAGGATCAATAAGGTCGCTTACTTTAAGCTATTTGATTGGGATATGCTCATAAAAAATAACTAAGGGCGATATAGAAACTGTATATCAGTCAAATAATGTATAAAAATATCATTAAATGCAATTGACAATAATTCTCATTGCGTTTAAATTTACACCATTGATGAGAATGAGTTGTATTTAAGGCAAACGTAAATGTACGTATGTATTTGTAAAGGCATCACTGACGGCCAACTTCGCCAAGCTGTCGATAATGGCGCTTCGTCGTTTCGCGAAATAGCGCAGACAACTGGCTGCTCAACCCAATGTGGCCAATGCGCCTGCACTGCCAAGTCGCTAGTAGAGTCGGCGATTGCAGAAGTTCAAGGTGCTAATCTGTATCACGCTGCATAGTTCAATATTAATCTACTCAGCTAAACTGCTTAGCTAAACTCCTTATCTAAATTTCTTAGCAACATTATTTTCTTACTGTATTCATAACTACTTATCAGTACTGTAAGTAGTTATATAACCACCTCATACATAGTCTGCACTTTATTTTTTGCGCTTTATTTTTTGCACTTTATTTTTTGCACTTTTACTCGCAACACTTTGTTTTGTTGCCAATTCGAAAAGCCAATGATTCCTGCAAGATTACCGCAAGTTTTTACTTACTGAGCTTTATAGCTATTCCACGCAAAAACTTAAGCGACAACCCATATAAGAAAGACGAGATTGGTAAAAAATCCGACGCGAGTTATTAGCTGAAACTATCCGCAGTTTAATAAAGCATTTTTAGACAGAAAAAAGCCTATGAATAGCTTAGAAGCTAATATAAAGCCTGCTAATTAACTAGCTTGAAGGCAGACAATAAAATGCCATCAGTGCATTCAGCATAAAGCCAACATCTTGACATGCTGCGGTTTCACGAATGGAATGCATCGCAAAGGTCGGCACCCCGACATCCACCGTTTTTACCCCCAATTTAGCAGCCGTCATTGGCCCTATGGTTGAGCCACATGCCATATCAGTTCGCACCACAAAGGCCTGCACTGGCACTTCCGCAATCGCACAGCAGCGCCTGAATATCGCTTGCGTAACCGAGTTAGAGGCATAACGCTGGTTAGCATTAATTTTGATCACTGGCCCCGCGCCCAATAGAGGGCCATGATTAGCATCATGTTTAGCGGCAAAGTTTGGATGAATACCGTGCGCATTATCGCTAGAAACCATCATCGACTGGTCAATCATGCGACCAAAATCACTTTCAGCTTGATCTGATTGCGACTCCACAAATCGTTTCAAAAACTGCGCCAGCATCGCACCATCTGCACCTGAGGCCGACTGCGAGCCCACTTCCTCATGATCATTACAAACCATAAGTGTATTTTGCTCACTATCAGCATGAATCATCGCCTGCATTGCCATGTAACAGCTCAGCAAATTATCTAAGCGACTGGCAGCGATAAAATCATTGACCACGCCGAATACGCCACCCGGCTCAGCTTCATAAAAACTGATTTCAAAATCCAGTATCTCAGCTGTTTGTAAACTTCCATCAGAGTGCTGTTCTATTAACAGTTGTTGCAACAAGGCATGAAAGTTTTGCTGTTTGTTAGCCGACAAACTCATAAGCACTGGCAGATCAGTTTGTGGATTTATGCTGCGATTTTTATTTGCTTCTCGATCAAGATGAATCGCCAAGGATGGAATGATACCAAGCGCATGCTTTGAATCGACCAAACGATGAATAATCTCACCCGATGGATGCTGCAAAGTCACACGACCAGCCAGCGCCAATGGTCGATCAAACCAAGGGTTAAGTAAGACGCCGCCATAGGTTTCAACGCCCAACTGCCAGAAGCCCTGCTGATATAAATCAGGGTTTGGCTTAACTTTTAGATTAGGGCTGTCAGTGTGCGCACCAATCATACGAACCCCAGCATTGGCTATATCCGCACATTGATAATTAAAGGCAATAATACTTGAGTCATTGCGTGTAATAACATACTTCTGACCCAGCTCGAATTGCCAATGCTCTGACTCGTGCACATGCACAAAGCCAGCTGCAGTTAAACGGCTCAACATTGCATGCACCGCATGAAAGGGAGTTGGCGATTGTTGAATAAATGCAATTAAATCTTGGCTGTCGGCTTGCATATATCGCTCCTTTTTAAGTACTGCTGTTTAATCCCACTCATCGCCATAGTCGTGCGTAATTTCATCACCTTTAGCGATCGGCCTTATCACTTCAACACTTAAATCATCCCAGTAAATAGCATTCGCCTGTTTAGCATGGTTGATATATTTCAGATCACAAATCACATCAACTTGCTGATTATCCAGCGTGAGTGTGTATAAGCCTTCTTGTTTGCTTGCCACCACTTGGCAAACCCCAAGTAAAGTACCTGGCTGCAAATGTCGGCTGGCGAATAAACCCTTGCCATGCAGCGGGCTGTCTTTAACAAAATAGTCTTTTTTCGCCATGTAATGTCTAAGTTAATTCGAATCGGGAGCTGAAATGGGTTGCACCAGCACATAAGGGGCTAGCACCACTGCCCAAACCCACTGATTTTCCACCAGCCAAACCGTAGCTTGTGCGTCTGTCACCGGGTGCATTTTATTGTCCTGCATCAGGGTATTAATGCGTGGCGAGTTATCTAAAACTAAGTCAGATGCCACATCTAACAAATCTAAATCGTTAGTTACAAAAATTGTTGAACCTGAGGCGAAAAACTTTTGCATTTCAGACCAGGCAATTTTTGAGGTTTCTTGATTAAGCTCAGCAATTATCTGTTGCTTTTTTTGACTATCCATTACCAGACTTGTATCGATAAAAATCTAGCATAACACAGTTTCGACTATTCTTCGCCGATAAGAAAGTCCAGCATTGCGCGATTAAAACAGTCGGGGTTCTCTCTATGCATAAAGTGTCCAGCAGCAGGAACCTGAAGCAGCTCGAATGGCGCATCAAAAAACTGCTCTAAACTTAGAAAATATTCGGCACCAATACAGCCATCATCTAAGCCTTGCGTGACCAATGTCGGCACTTGAATATTGCCACTTAGCTGCTGCATAAAATCTCGATCCAGCAAGGCATCTTTAAACAGCTGCCGATAATACTGTGTTGCAGCATACATAGCGCCGTCTTGCAGTAGACAATGTTTTACATCTGCAATTTCCTTCGCGCTATATTGCCAGCTGGGTGACCAGTAAGACCACAGCCAATCAAGCCCTTGTGCATGGCTTCGCCTCATCCAGGCAGTCATCGGCGCACCTAACTGAAATAAAAGTGCGTAGCGCGATCGCCAAGCCTGCTGCAAATCACCACCAGCCCGGATTAACGCAGCAAATGGCGGCACTGCTGCAACAATCATTTTTTCGATTTTATCAGACGCAATACTCGCTAAGGCATAACTTGTAATCGCCCCCCAATCGTGACCGAGCAAGTAACATTTGCCATCACAAAATTGATCAATAATTGCCTCAATATCAGCCGCTAAGCTGCGTACCGAATAATTAATGCCCTTACCGCTTGATGAAGGCGGGTAGCCGCGCAGAAAAGGCAAAATAATGCGAAAGCCTGCATCAAGTAAAGGCTGTATTTGATGCTCAAAGGTATGCGGCGTATCTGGGAAGCCATGAACACAAATGATGGGCTTGGCTTTAACATCACCCACAGTTAAGACGCTGAGGGTAGCATCTGCGCTGACCATTTGATGCTGTTGAAATTCAATATCTGCGATTAGCATGCTTACTATGCCTGAGTCCTGTAAGTTAAAAATAAACGGGCAAAAAAACGCCTGCTTAAAAGCAGGCGTTATCATTGTGACAGATGCTTTAAATATTGCTAGCTTTTGCTATGCAGACTCACGCTGCTGGTGACCATCACGTAAATGATCGATGCTCTCGGCGGTAAGACTATTACCTGCTAACATATATGCACGACCAAAACCTTTCACATAACGACCTGAATTTGGCGTAAGCTTAAATAGATGAAAATCACTTAACTCGCTTAACTGCCGACTGCGTTCACCGTGCCGAGCTTCAAGCAACTGAATGCCCTGCTCAAAGCCATCGCTGCCGTGTGCAATATGCTCAGCATCAACTTGGTAAGTAGTGCGTATGCGTGCGAATAACTCATCCGCACTGTCTTCATCCTCAACAATGAGTACTGCAGCTTTTTGGTTAGCTAATAAATTTTTCGCATGCACCGCAATCACACTTAATAGTACATAAAAGCCATCTTGCTGCTCGGTTAAGGCGAACGGTGCATAAGAAGCATAAGGCGCCCCCTCTTCTGTGATCGAGGACAACATTAAACTTTTCCTTGATTGAATAAAGCTTAAAATCTCCATATCTAAGCGGTCTTGCATGGCAATATTTTTCATAATAGTGACTTCTTTATACTTTTTTAAAGGGTAAGTTCAGATTGAATCGCTTTGAAACGCAACACCTGCTGCGGAAAAAGCTCTCCATGATTATCACGACCTAAAAAAACTTTGAAAATCGTCTCAGCATTTTCAGTATTAAACACAAAAGCGTAGGCTTGTCGGCCACGATGCATGGCATCTTGAAAAGCAATATGGTCAATCTTATCTAAATTTATATGCCCTTCGAAACCACCTTCCTGCGCATGCAAATTATAGTAACCAGACCCGATTTCGCCTGGCGGGAACACACCCCCAAACTCAAATACACAACCGGCATGAATAATAATTGTACGCAGCTTGCCCCAACTAGACAGCTCTTGTAAGAGATCGAGCGCTTTATCGCCAGGTAATACAGTTTGATTTGTCATAACAACCTCTTTTGACAAAGACAACATAGTATAGCGGAGCGCATTTACTCAAACAACAAACAAAATGATAATTATTATTATTTACATTAATAAAAAATCAGATAAAATAATGCGAATCATTATCAGTTGTAAGTAATTATCATGTTTATTTCGCGTTTACCAAAAGCTTTGGCGAATGCGCAAGGAATGCTCACTACGTCGGCCGGATTTCTGGCCTGCGTACTCTCAAGCCAGGCAGTGGCTCAAACCAATACCGACAGCAAAAATACCAGCCCAGAAGCTCTTGAGACGCTTGTCGTAACAGGCACTCGAACCGAAAGAAACTTATCTGATGCACCGGTGAAAGTCGAAGTCATCAAAGCTGAAACCCTGCGCGCACAACATGCCTTTAGTCTTGAAGATGGTCTTAAGACCCTACCCGGCATCCAGCTAAAACCGATCGAGCGGAAATTTGGTACAGAAGCTTGGATACAAGGCATTAGTGCTGACCGTATTCTCGTGCTCATTGATGGCGAGCCAACGTCACCCACGACTGGCTCATCGATTGACTTGAGCCAGATATCCGCCACCAATATTCAACA
>JABSRR010000153.1 GCA_013215025.1 Pseudomonadales bacterium | reverse complement strand
AAACAGTTGCGTTAAAATAGATGAAGCGCAATAGGATGTAGTGCAATAGTGCAATAGAAAGATGTAGCACAAAAAAAGAGGCCCTTAGGCCTCTTAATAGTTTCAGCATTTTGCAAGGGCACGATATTATGCTTGTGCATGCCCTTGCTAATACTGTTGCTTATTTAGTTGTTTTTAACGACTTACTCGGTAACTGCTTCAACTGCATCAGCAGCTGCGTCAGTGGCTGTATCAACAGCGGCGGCTGCATTTTCGGTAGCTTCCTCTACCGCTTCTTCAACCGGCATTACCGCCACTTCAACCGCTTCTGCAACGACTTCACCTTCGGCATTAACCACGTCGATCACGTCTTCTACGATCACGGCCTCGGTTTCACCGTCAGCATTTTTCACCTCAAGCACTTCAACCGTTTCAACTACGGTCATGGTCTCGGCAGCGGATTCAACCGCTTCGCTTGTTTCGGTGGTTGCCGGTGCTTCAGTTGCGGCCTCTTCGCCACCACAGGCCACTAACATGGTGGCTGCTATGCAAGCCATTAAAGTGTGTTTATACATGGTTATCCCCCTTTTAAATCATAACCGCGCAACAGCATAACAATTTATGCCATAAGGGGTAAGCGCTAGGCGTTGATTTGCGGCACTAATTCACGATAAATCGTGATTTATAGGCAGTGTATTTGTCAGTCAGCCACAAAGCTGACAGAGTGATCAAGGTTTGAGGCATTTAACACGGGTATTGGTCTATGTATTCTGCGTTTTTTGATATGAATGTTAACAAGCGTTAGCCAATGTGTAGAAAGACGAATACGACCTTAAACTAGCTTACTGAGAAGTTAACAAGACAGCTTTTTAGTAAATTTTATTGCAGAGCTTGAATATGGCCCGCCCCAGAGGATTCGAACCTCTGACCTTCGCCTCCGGAGGGCGACGCTCTATCCAGCTGAGCTAGGGGCGGAAAGTGCGGCATGATAGCACCATCTGCTGCAGATGTGCACTGCTTTACACCCCGCTCGGCTTGCATGGCTCAGTTATTCCGCATTTTGCCAATTTATCGACAATATCGCGACGTGGTTTAAGCTTATCGCTGGGCATTAACGTAAAACTGTTCTTTTACCATCTGTAAGGAATCCTTATGAAAACCACAGCGGCTGTTGCATGGCAGGCGAATGCGCCACTTGAAATCGAAGAACTAGACTTAGAGGGGCCAAAAGCTGGCGAAGTACTGGTGCGTTTAGTTGCTACCGGGGTTTGTCATACCGACGCTTTTACCCTCAGTGGCGACGACCCTGAAGGTATCTTCCCCTGCGTATTAGGCCATGAGGGTGCCGGCATTGTTGAAGAAGTGGGCGCCGGTGTGACTTCGGTTGCCGTTGGCGATCATGTGATTCCGCTGTATACCCCTGAGTGCGGTGAATGTAAATTTTGCCGCTCGGGCAAAACCAATCTCTGTCAGGCAATTCGAGAAACTCAGGGCAAGGGCGTGATGCCAGACGGCAGCTCGCGTTTCTCAAAAAATGGTAAGCCGGTGTTTCATTTTAT
Source organism: Pseudomonadales bacterium (assembly GCA_013215025.1). Classification (NCBI taxonomy): domain Bacteria; kingdom Pseudomonadati; phylum Pseudomonadota; class Gammaproteobacteria; order Pseudomonadales; species Pseudomonadales bacterium. The sequence goes on along the minus strand of JABSRR010000153.1, from coordinate 7,163 downwards.
GGGCACATCGACGTTTTCAGAATATACCGTATTGCCCGAAATCGCCGTGGCCAAGGTGAATAAGGCTGCGCCGCTTGATAAAGTGTGTTTATTAGGCTGCGGTATCTCTACCGGCATTGGCGCAGTGATCAATACGGCCAAAGTGGAGCCTGGCTCTACGGTGGCGATTTTTGGCTTGGGTGGGGTTGGCCTATCAGCGGTTCAAGGCGCCGCCATGGCGAAAGCTGAGCGCATTATTGTCGTCGATATTAACGAAGATAAGTTTGAGATGGCCCGATTAATGGGTGCAACCGACTGCGTAAACCCGAAAAACTATGACCTACCAATTCAAGATGTCATTGTCGAGCTTACCGGCGGCGGGGTGGATTATTCGTTTGAATGTATAGGCAATGTTAATACCATGCGCCAAGCGTTAGAGTGTTGCCATAAAGGCTGGGGAGAATCGACGATTATCGGCGTAGCCGGTAGCGGGCAAGAAATTGCCACCCGGCCTTTTCAACTGGTCACCGGACGCGTCTGGCGCGGCAGCGCATTTGGCGGCGTTAAAGGGCGTAGCCAGCTACCAGACTATGTTGAGCAATATATGGCTGGCGAGATAAAAATCGATGAGATGGTCACCTATACCATGGGGCTTGAAGACATCAATAAGGCATTCGACTTGATGCACCAAGGCAAAAGCATTCGCAGCGTTATTTTATATTAAGGCAAACCTTATATGTTAGAGTTAATTAGCGAAAACAAGCAGCACGGCGGCTGGCATCGTCGCTTTCGTCACCATTCTGAAGTTAACCACTGCGATATGCAGTTTGCGATGTATATTCCTGGCAGCGTCACGCTGCAGGCACAAACTCCATGCCTATATTTTTTATCAGGCCTTACCTGCACCGATGAGAATGTGATGCAAAAATCTGGCATCCAGCTGTATGCGGCGCAGCACGGCATCGTGATTATCGCACCCGATACCAGCCCGCGCGGCGAGCAGGTGGCTAATGATGCAGCCTATGACTTAGGTCAGGGCGCTGGGTTTTATCTAAACGCCACCGAAGCACCGTGGTCAAGCCATTATCACATGTACGACTATATTGTCACTGAATTACCGGCACTGCTGAAGGCAGAGTTTGGTATTGGCGATAACTGCAGCATTAGTGGCCACTCGATGGGCGGCCACGGCGCACTGCACATTGCGTTAAAAAATCCTCAGCGCTACCGCGCCATATCTGCCTTTAGCCCCATCGTGAACCCCGTTAACTGCGCTTGGGGAAAGAAGGCATTTAGTCAGTATTTAGGTGACCAGCAAGACAGCTGGCTGGCCTATGACAGCTGCCACTTGATGGCGCATTATGCTGATGACGCGCCACGGCTACCGATTCTTATTGATCAGGGTGGCGATGATGAGTTTCTGGCAGAGCAATTATTGCCGCAGAATTTCGTCGCGGCAGCCGAGGCTAATCACTATGCCCTACGCTATCGTGAACACGCTGGCTATGATCATAGTTATTTCTTTATCAGTAGCTTTATTGGCGAGCATATCGCCTTTCACGCTGAGCATCTGAAGCCCTAGAGCGCTAGCAGTGCTAGCGGTTTGTAGCGTGTAGTTGGTTGAAGTTTTTGTCAGCATGAATTAAGTGACATTTTGAAATTCATCATATTGCTTGCTCAGTTAGCAGAACGCATCAGCCAAAGCATTTCACTTCTTAACTAGCTTATTAATCAAGTAGCTCATTCTGACTGACTTAGCTGCAAGCGACATTGCCGATAACAGCTATATTTTGGTGCAGCCAGGTACCATTCTGTATCAAGCCGTGGGTCTTATAGCTGAGTAAAAGATGAAAAAGCCATAAAATACGTCTAAATCTATGATTGGCACGTTTATTGAAACATCTGCACTGATTGTGAGAGCAATCATTTGGCCTAACGGCTAAACTACATAACGACAATAGTATCACTAGGGTTCCGACTTTTAGATCTATAAAAGTGTCTGGTCCGAGAGTGGTCGACCTTCTTTAAGGTTACACGGAGGGATAAAAGCCCGGGAGACGCATCGCCTTTTTGCCGATGAATGCTCTCACGTTAACCTAATCCTACTTTGGAGGTCATTATGTTTTCATTTAAAACGTTGTTCCAAAATTTAGCTGTGTTAATTTTGGCCAGCAATCTCTCTCTTGCTGCGCATGCAGCCGAACCCCTTAAAATTGGTTATTCTGACTGGCCTGGCTGGGTTGCTTGGGAAGTCGCGATTGAAAAAGGCTGGTTTAAAGAAGCAGGTGTTGATGTCGAATTTGAATGGTTCGATTACGTCGCCTCTATGGATGCCTTTGCCGCTGGCAAATTGGACGCCGTTCCCATGACTAACGGTGATACATTGGTTACTGGCGCCACCGGTGGCAAAGGTATCATGGTCATTATCAACGATTTCTCAAATGGCAATGACATGATTGTTGCCAAGCCTGGCATCGCATCGGTTGCCGATTTAAAAGGTAAAAAAGTCGGCGTTGAAATTGGCTTTGTCGGTCACTTAATGCTGTTGGAAGCATTAGAAAAAGCAGGCTTAACAGAAGCCGATGTTGAATTGGTCAATGTTCCAACTAACGAGACACCGCAAGTGTTGGCCTCCGGTGACGTTGCCGCAATTGTTGCTTGGCAGCCAAACTCTGGTCAAGCCTTGAAGCAGGTGCCTGGCTCAACTGCTATCTATTCTTCAGCCGATGCCCCTGGATTAATCTATGATGTGTTAGCGGTTAGCCCTAGTTCTTTGGCAGCGCGTCGTGCTGACTGGATGAAAGTGGTGAAAGTTTGGTATAAAACGGTCGACTATATTAGCGACCCAAAAACCAGCGCTGACGCCATTAGCATTATGGCTGCGCGAGTAGGTTTAAGCGCAGAGGAATATGCACCGATTATTTCTGGCACTAAAATTCTTAGCCTTTCAGAAGCTAAAGCTGCATTTGTTGCGGCTGATGGATTCGGCTCTCTTTATGGTTCAACCGAAGTTGCCGATGCGTTTAATGTGAAGTATGAGGTTTACAAAGACTCACAGAAAGCGGTCGATTATATTGATTCATCACTAACTGAAGAACTCTAACGACAAATACGATTTATTTCCTTAACGTTAGTCGCTAGAGCAACGCATGAGTAACCGTCCCGTGGTAAGCAGTAATACCTTAACCTCGCGTCAACGCTTGGCGGTGACGGCTTGCTCATTTTTATTACCGCTGCTGATATGGTCAGCCTTTAGCTACTTGCCTTTTCTATGGCATCCCAAGGTATCGATTACCGATCCCGGCAGTGTTAGTTGGTTTCAGACCGGCATGCTGGTTGATCGCGCCGTATTTAATAAAGAGCTAGAACAAGCGCAAAACGCCAATCTGGTCGCGCCGCAGGGCTATCGCGCTAACCCAGTATATCTGCCTGCTCCGCATCAGGTAGCCAGCGCCTTTTATAAGGCCTTTACCACCGAACCCAAACGTCGCAGTGAGCAATGGCTGCATCAAAGCTTATGGCACAGCATACAAATCATTTTTTGGGGATTTTTTCTATCGTCTCTGGTGGGTGTGCCACTGGGGATATTATGCGGCAGCTATTTATTAATCTCGAAATTGAGCGAGCCTTTTATTGAATTTTTTCGCTATCTGCCGGCACCTGCGTTTGGCGCTCTGGCAGTGGCTATTTTGGGCATTCACGATGGCCCTAAGATTGCCATTATTTTTATTGGTACGTTTTTTCAACAAGTTTTGGTGGTCGCCAACACCACCCGCAAATTAGACCCGGCTTTAGTTGAAGCAGCACTCACCCTAGGTGCGAAACGTTTGCAGTTATTATTTAAAGTGATTATTCCTGGCATTATCACCGACTTGTACAAAGACCTGCGCATTTTGCTGGGCTGGGCCTGGACCTATTTGATCGTTGCTGAGCTGATTGGCACGTCTTCGGGCATAACCTGGTTTATTACCCAGCAAGCGCGTTATAAAAACTTTGATAATGTTTATGCCGCCATCATTATGATTGGTCTTATTGGCCTGTTCAGCGATATGCTGCTGGCCTTATTGGCCAAGCGCTTGTTCCCCTGGCAACGCAGTCAGACGGAGGCCTAATGCAGCTGGATTTACCTTATTACAAAACCCAATCCGACTCAGTCAAAGCGCGCTTTGAGCAACTGAAGCAGCGCGAGGTAATGCTTGAGCTGAAAGATATTGGCAAAACCTTTAGCAGCCATAATGGCACGGTAGAAGCCTTAAAAGGCATTCAACTATCGGCCTATCGGCGCGAGTTTTTATGCATTGTTGGCCCTTCTGGCTGCGGCAAATCGACCTTGATTCGTATTCTGGCAGGTCTTGAGACACCAACCACTGGGCAAGTGTTATTATCGGGGCAAGTCAAAACCGAACCTGGGCCCGATCGCGGTATGGTGTTTCAAGGCTATACTTTATTCCCCTGGCTTAGCGTTTGTGAAAATGTGATGTTTGGTTTGCGCATGCAGGGCCAATCAAAACGCAGCGCGCGGGCCGAGGCCATGCAATGGGTTGAGATGGTGGGTTTAGCTAAGTTTGCTAATAGCTACCCGCATCAATTATCTGGCGGCATGCAACAGCGTGTAGCGATTGCACGAGCCTTGGCCAGTCAGCCACAGTTACTGCTGATGGACGAACCCTTTGCTGCCCTGGATGCGCAGACCCGCGCCAAAATGCAAAGCAATCTGTTAGAGATTTGGAAAAACATCGACATCAGCATTGTGTTTATCACCCATGATTTGGACGAGGCGATTTTTTTAGCCGATCGCATTTTAGTATTAAAAGCACACCCCGGTGAAACACAGGAATTGATTGAGGTTGCCGTGCCCAGACCGCGGCAACATAGCCAATATTTAAGTCCCGAGTTTTTAGCGCTGAAACAGCATTTAGAGCAGTTAATTCATCCGCCAAACGCGCAGGACGACGACGGCGTCTCGATGATTAAATTGACCGCCAAAGGCGACGATATTGAGGTGCTGGAATGAGTCTTTTGTTATTCACAGCTAATGCATCTACAGCTGATTTATTCACACTACGTTTATTCACCCCTGGCTGGGACGACCCAGTCAGTCAATATTACACGGGACGACCCGCAACTAGTGATCATGTTGCAACAGTCATGCCTTAGTCTTAGCCCTACCGTATTTGGCCCTTGGGGCCAGCATTTATTCAGTTTTCTAGTTCTTATTTTAGCGCTAGTTTTAGCTAAAGTTTTAGTTCTAGCTAAAGCTCTCACCCCATTCACTCAGCGAGTGGAATTTAATCGATTATATTCTCGGAGATCATCATGAGCGCATACGATATGGATGAACGTATTAATGGCGGCAGCCATTGGTCGATGGTTATTGCTCAGGGCAAAGCCCTGAAACTGATCGATCTGTACGGCGGTGCTAATATTGGCATGCTGTTTTATAACCCGCGAAATACCCTTGAGCGTTACAACGCGCCCGATACCTTAAAGTGTCAACACACCTTTAAACTGACGCGCGGCCACTGCTTATATTCCGATATGGGGCGCATTTTTTGCTCAATCATTGACGACGAATGTGGCTGGCACGATACCGTCTGCGGCAACGCTAACGCCGAGCTTGTGGCAGAGCGCTGGGGCAAAAAAAGTTACCAAGAGGCGCGCAATCAGTGGCATCAGAATGGTTACGATGCGTTTTTGGTTGAGCTAGGTAAATATGGTCTTGGCCCGCGTGACATGGCGGCCAATGTGAATTGGTTTAGCCAAGTCCGCACCGACGACGATGGCCAATTGCTGTTCTGCCCCGAGCAAGATCAAGCAGGCCGTTCAGTGACGCTTCGTTTTGAGATGGATACGCTGGTGGTCTTTCACAGCTGCCCACATCCTTTGAATCAGGCCCAGCCCTACCCGCGCAAAGCGATTCAATATCAAATTTTCGATGCACCCGCGATCGCTGCAGATGATGTTTGCCTGGATGCCTGCGCCGAAAATCAGCGCGGTAAACAGAACACCGATTTTTTCAATGCGATGCAAACCGGAGTGTCCTCATGATTAAAACCAGCCCACTCAATTGCGACACGGCCGATCAGCATCACTTGGTTGACGCTGGCGATTATTTTATCGGTGAAATCAGTGCAGGCTCTAGATTTCGGATTGTCGACTTGCATGGCAACCAAGCGGTCGATACCTTGTTCTATAGCGCGCAAGATAAACGCGAGCGTTACAGCATGATGGATACCATTCGTGCACAGGGCAATGTATATCTGAGCGCAGGCTCGGTGCTGATGTCAAACGACAATCAGGCCATGCTGAGTATTGTTGCCGACACCTGTGGCCGCCACGATACGCTCGGGGGTGCCTGTGCGACTGAGTCAAATACGGTCCGCTATGCCCTAGAAAAAAAATGCATGCATGCCTGTCGTGACAGCTGGCTGTTAGCGTTAGCACAACATGAACAGCTGGGCATGAACAAACGCGATATCGCCCACAATATAAACTTTTTTATGAATGTACCGGTTACTGCTGAGGGCGGCCTGCGCTTTGCCGATGGCATTAGCGATGCGGGCAAATATGTAGAACTGGAAGCGCACATGGATATCCTAGTGCTGATCTCCAACTGCCCGCAGTTAAATAACCCCTGCAATGCTTATAATCCCACGCCAATCGCGCTTTATAGCTGGCAGCAGGAAAGCTGGAGGTCAGCATGCTAGCACGCGTTTTGATTGCTAACCGCGGCGCCATTGCGGTAAGAATTTTACGCACGCTTAAAGCACGCGGCATACGTAGCTATGTGATTTACAGCGATGCCGACCGTGACAGCTTGCATGTACAGCTGGCTGATGTAGCACTACCGTTAGGTGATGGACCCTTAGCAGAAACCTACCTCAATATCGATGCTATTCTCGCGCTTGCCATACAGCATAAGATTGATGCGATTCACCCTGGCTATGGTTTTCTGAGTGAAAACCCAGCCTTCGTGTCCGCCTGCGAGCAACAGTCGATTAGCTTTATTGGCCCCACCGCCGAACAAATACAAGCCTTTGGCTTAAAACATACTGCTCGCACGCTGGCTCAGCGTGCCAATTGTCCTTTATTACCCGGCAGCGACCTGCTGACACAGCTGGATGATGCCCTGGCACAGGCTGAGCTTATTGGCTATCCGGTCATGCTTAAATCTACCGCCGGTG
>JABSRR010000152.1 GCA_013215025.1 Pseudomonadales bacterium | reverse complement strand
GAAGCATTGCCTTTCGCTAAAAAGCCAAAATTCATCGGCATATCATCGGTGGCCTGAAACATTTTCTGAATATTCCATTGACCGGGGGTACATGTCGTCGCATTGGTGCCGGTAGCAGGACCTGTGCCGCCACCAATCATGGTCGTGACACCTGACATCAAGGCTTCGTCAACCTGCTGCGGGCAGATAAAATGAATATGCGCATCAATCGCGCCGGCGGTAAGTATTTGCCCCTCACCTGCTATAATTTCAGTACCGGGGCCAATGATAATGCTCACATCATCTTGGGTATCGGGGTTGCCGGCTTTGCCAATACCGCTAATGCGGCCATGTTTAATCCCTACATCCGCTTTTACGATACCCCAATAATCTATCACAATGGCATTGGTGATCACGGTATCGGCACACAAAGCTTGCTCAGCCTGACTTTGGCCCATGCCATCGCGAATCACCTTGCCGCCGCCAAATTTCACTTCATCACCGTACTGGGTAAAGTCTTTTTCAATGGCAATAATCAGTGCGGTATCCGCTAAGCGCAGACGATCGCCAGTTGTCGGGCCAAACATTGAGGCATAGGTTTCTCGATCCATTGTCGCCATATTACGTCCTCTGTGGGTGAAAAATTAAAGCGGTTGAAACGGGTTAAACATCAGTCTTGGCTTGTGCTAGCGCACCCATTACCTCACCACGAAAGCCAAAAATCTGCTGTTTGCCAGCATATTTAACTAACTCTACCTGTCGATCCTGACCAGGTTCAAAACGAATCGCAGTGCCGGATGCAATGTTTAGGCGGAAACCTAGTGTTTTTTCGCGGGTAAATTGCAGGGCCGGATTAGTCTCATAAAAGTGATAATGCGAACCCACCTGAATTGGCCGATCGCCAGCATTTTTCACCTGCAGCGACAGCGTTTCTCGACCGGCATTAATGTCAATGCTGCCCGCTTGAATAAAATATTCACCTGGTTTCATATTGCCCCCTAGCTAATCGGATTGTGCACGGTGACCAGTTTGGTACCATCAGGAAATGTCGCTTCCACTTGAACCTCATCAATCAACTCAGCCACACCATCCATTACTTGATCAAGCGATAAAATTTCTTTGCCATAACCCATCAGTTCGGCAACCGTTTTGCCGTCACGTGCTCCCTCAATAATTTCAAGTGTTATGTATGCCACAGCCTCTGGATAATTAAGCTTAACCCCTCGCTGCAGGCGACGCTCAGCGAGCAATGCTGCGGTCACGATATGCAGCTTGTCTTTTTCGCGCGGTAGTAATTCCATAAAGCTAAAATCTCCACTGTTTAGATCGACATCACCGGCAATAGAGGTAAGGTCTATTTATTTCCTTAGGTTGACCAAATGCGCGGCAAACAAGCTTCACGCGCTATAGATAATGGCCTAAGCAGCTGCCAACAGCGTGTGAACAATAATCTTGCCTGCTCGGCACTGTCACCCAAGTAACGCAAAATCACGCAGCCACTGGCCAGCTCGCTAAGCTGCAAATGCTTTTCACAATCCAGCTGAAGCAATAATTCAGCAAGATCATCAAGCGATGATGGCGGCAGCTCTGGCACACAGCAAATAAAAATTGCTGATACCGTGTGACCACCAAAGCCATAGGGGCTATGCAGTAAATCCTGCATATTTGCAGCATCAAGATGTAAGCGGTCTATAAACAAGGGCTGCTGTTGACGATATATTTCCAAGCTTTGCTGTAACTGCCCTTGCTGCAACCATTGTTGGCTAGCAGGTAAACCAAAACACATCACATCCCAGCCGATAAAGCTGGCGCTGGCCGCTAAGTCAACCCGCGTGGTTAATGATACATTGGCATCGTTAAAGACAATGGTTTCTAACGGCAGCCACTCTAAACTGGCAGCTTCGGCCAGCTGTAAATGAATATGTTGCTGCTGCAGGCGTCGATCCTGCCGCGCACGATAAATACGCCCTGCACCTGGAGTGGTTATCAGGGCTTGAGCCGCAGTTTCTACGCTAACATCCACGGAGAGTTGATCTCCCGATACCACTCCACCCGGTGGATGCAAAATATACACATGCGCCAGCGCATCACCTTCAGGATAAAATGGCTTCTGCACATATAACGGCCCCTGATGCCGACAGCGCGACAGACGGGTTGATGAATGTGCAGCAGCAGATCGCTGACTAAACTGTAGTGACAATGACGCAGACCAACGCCCAGCATCCGACAGTTCAGACTTGCCAGACGTCGGCAAGGCATCTGCAGCAAGCGGCTTATTCATCGTGTCTTATTCATCACGTCTTATTCATCGCGGTTTATTCAATTTAGTCGCGACTGATACGCTGCTTAATCAATGCAAGTTTAAAGCGTTTAACTCGAAGTGTTAGAGCAATCGCCACAGTAGCTAGCAGACCTAACAACAAAATAACCACACCCGCCGAAAGCAATGGTGCATGCTGCGCATAATGCATTAACCATTGAAACCACTGAGCGATCATCGCATCACCGCTACGACTAATAAACCAGTGTGAACCCTGATGCGCACTGGCTAGCTGAGAACTCAATAGCAAAGCCATCAATATCAAGATTCGCTTCGGACTAATAATAGGCATATAGATATCCTCTGATAATTGTTATACCGCGAGATATTGAGCCACAAGGGCTTCCGACAACTCACTCATGTCGCGCTCCGCCACCACACGACCTTTTTCGATTAATTTAAAGTCTTTACCAATGCGCTTAGCAAAAGTAATTTTTTGTTCCACTAACACCACAGTCATCGCTTCCTGCTGATTCAAATAGCTGATCACATCACCTATTTGCTTCACAATATTCGGTTGAATACCTTCATTAGGCTCATCCAATAATAAAACCTTAGGCTCAAGCACCAGCGCCCGGCCAATTGCGAGTTGCTGTTGCTGTCCACCCGACAAATCACCACCGCGACGGTGTAGCATTTCGCCAAGTACTGGAAATAGTTCAAATACCTTATTCGGAATGTTTTTTGCCCGATCGCCTCGGGCCGCCAAACCGGTGCGCAAGTTTTCCTCTACTGTCAGCAGTGGAAAAATATCGCGCCCCTGTGGCACATACGCCACGCCATGACGCGCGCGATACTCAGCCGGCTTATTTGACACATCAACGCCATCAATCTGAATACTGCCATTAGCAATCGGCAGCAGGCCCATCAAACATTTCAATAAAGTAGTTTTACCTACGCCATTACGCCCCATAATACAGGTACAGGCGCCTTCGGGGATAGTGAAATCTAAGTCCCATAAGATTTGACTGCCGCCATACAGCTGATTCACATTCTTAAAACTAATCACGGTGCATCTCCGAGGTATACTTCAATCACATCAGGGTGCTGCTGAATAGACTGCATACTGCCCTCTGCCAGAACCGAGCCCTGATGCAGCACCGTCACCGTATTCGCAATACTGCGCACAAATTCCATATCATGCTCAACCACCAGCACGGTTCGCTCACCGGCAAGCCCGGTGAGTAGCTCAGCAGTTTTTTCCGTTTCTTGCGCCGTCATACCAGCCACAGGCTCATCCACTAGCAGCAGCCGCGGTTCAGCAATCAGTAACATACCAATCTCTAACCACTGCTTTTGCCCATGCGAGAGAGCACCGGCAGTTTGCTGCATTTCCTCAGTCAAACCAATGGTGGCTAGCACGGCAGCAATTTTATCGCTCAGCTCGCTGTTCAGACGGGCGCGTAAAGATGGCCAAATACCTTTCGCTGCCAACATCGCCAGCTCAAGATTGGCAAACACCGACTGCGCTTCAAACACAGTTGGCTTTTGAAACTTCCTCGCCACCCCAAGTCGTGCAATATCTGCCTCTGACTGCCCTAACAAATTTACATTTTGCCCTAAAAACACCGAACCAGAATCAGGTTGAGTTTTACCGGTAATGATATCCATAAGGGTTGTTTTACCAGCCCCATTAGCACCAATCAGGCAACGCAGCTCACCATCGGCTACATATAAATTCAACTGGTCGATAGCCTTAAAACCATCAAAACTCACTGACAAATCTTCAATATATAATAAGATGTCTTTATCAACATTGATCGATCCATCGCCCACCATCGTCTCTGGAGTGCTGAACTGCTGCGCGAGTCGCTTAAACATGCTCTACCTCCGAGGAGACCTTACGGCGAAAGCCCTGACTTAGCGCTGAATTAGCCATAGTCGACTTCAGCAAGCCCGCGAGACCCTGCGGCAGCAATACTGTAACCGCCACAAATAAGGCACCCAGCGCGAATAACCAAGCCTCTGGCATCACTGCGGTGAACTTAGTCTTTGCATAATTAACCAAGATTGCACCAATCACCGCACCGTATAAAGTGCCGCGACCACCTACCGCCACCCAGACCACTATCTCAATCGAGTTCAGTGGCGAAAATTCACCCGGGTTAATAATGCCAACCTGGGGCACATACAGGGCCCCAGCAATCGCCGCCAATACCGCTGAATAGACAAACAGCGCCACTTTAAATGACTCAGTGCGATAGCCTAAAAAGCGAGCTCTATCTTCTGCATCGCGAACCGCCAAAATGACTCGACCAAATTTGCCATGCAATACCCATAAGCTTAATACATACGCCATGGCTAAAATCAGCGCAGTGCAAACAAACAACCAAACTCGAGTTTGATCTGACTGCAAATCAAAGCCGAGAATATCTTTAAAATCGGTTAAGCCATTATTGCCACCAAAGCCCATCTCATTGCGAAAGAACGCTAGCATTAGTGCATACGTTAGAGCTTGGGTCATAATCGATAAATATACTCCCGCCACGCGCGAGCGAAACGCCAGATAGCCAAATATAAACGCCAGCACAGCCGGCACCAGCACAACCATCAACATGGCAACGCCAAAGTTATCAAAGCCATACCAGTACCATGGCAACTCCGACCAGTTTAAAAACACCATAAAATCTGGCAGCTCAGGATGACCATAAACGCCGCGATCGCCAATCTGGCGCATCAAATACATGCCCATGGCGTAACCACCGAGGGCAAAAAANGCGCCATGACCAAGGCTTAAAATACCGCAATAACCCCAAATCACATCGACCGACAACGCCAATAAGGCAAAGCATAAGTATTTCCCCAGCAACGTGATGGTATAGGTACTGACATGCAAAATCGAATCTTCAGGAAAAACTAAATTACCTAAGGCCGCAAAAAAAGTTAGGCCAAACAGCAGTGCAATAAATAGAGGGGCCTGACGGCGAATTTGATGCAGCGGCGACAGGCGCTGCTGCAGCGAACTCAAACCCAAAGAAAGCTTATTCTCATACATCAGTCAGCTGCCCGCCCTTTTTGTGGAAACAAGCCTTTCGGTCGTTTTTGAATAAATAAAATAATAAACACCAACACTAAAATATTGGCTAATACGGCGCCAGTCATTGGCTCTAAGGACTTATTAGCAATACCTAAACTAAAGCCACCCAGCAAAGTACCCCATAAATTGCCGACGCCACCAAACACCACCACCATAAACGAATCAATAATATAGGCCTGGCCTAAATTCGGCCCCACATTGGTTAACTGACTCAAGGCCACGCCGGCAATGCCGGCAATACCTGAACCCAGGGCAAAGGTCATAGCATCAACCCATTCGGTTCGAATACCCATAGACTTAGCCATCTGCCGATTCTGCGCCACCGCACGCACATGCAAACCCAAGGCGGTTTTTTTCAGAATTAGCTGCAGCATAAAAAATACCAGCAGTGCAAACAGCAAAATATATAGCCGGTTATAGGTTAGCGAAAATACCTCATTAATCACCAGTGAGCCACTCATCCAGTCTGGGGTAGACACCTGGCGATTCAGTGGTGAGAAAATACTGCGCACCGCCTGCTGCAATATTAAACTGATGCCAAACGTTGCCAGCAAGGTTTCCAAAGGACGGCCGTGTAAAAAACGAATAACCCCTCGTTCGATCAATAAACCAACCAAGCCAGAGACTAAAAATGCCAGCGGAATCGCGATAAGTACCGAATACTCGAGATGATTCGGCAGTAGCATCTGCACAACATAGGTCGTGTAGGCACCCAGCATAATCAACTCACCATGCGCCATATTGATCACCCCCATCACCCCAAAGGTAATCGCCAGACCAGTTGCCACGAGCAACAATACTGACCCCATACTGAGGCCAAAAAACAGCTGTTCCACAAAGGCATAAAATTGCACTTTATGGCCGATGCTGGCCTGTATGGCTGCAGCTTTAGTGGTTAAACGCGGGTTGTCTAGCAGCAACTGGCCATCCGCATCGATTGCCAATAGCTGATTCAACTGATTGCGCACAGCAGGATGAAGGCTGCCGCGCATATGCTCTAGTGCCGCCAGCTGCACTTCAACATCATCACTGTGCTGGATATTGTCTAGGGCAATTAATAGCTGCATGAGCTCGGCCACATCGGGATCCGGCTCTGTTGCTAACAGTGACTTAACCAATGTAATGCTCTCTGCATCAGCATTGTCTAACAGCTTTTTCACCGACAATAGCCGAACCTCAGCACTCGGGTCGATTAAGGAAAGCTTTGCCAGCTTGCTGCGCAGCTGTTTACGAATTTTATTATTAGAACGAATTTTGCGTAGCGCGCTTTTCTCTGCATCTGCTACCCATACTGCCGTGATAGGGTCGAAGAGCGCATACAGCGGCTCTCGCTTGGCCACAATAAATACCTGCTGATCTGCTTTGCGAAAATACGCTCGGCCTTCAACAATCGCCTCAAACAGCGCAATCGCCTCGCTGCCCATAGCACCCTCAATCGCATCTAATGTCGCAGCGAGAGCCGATAATTTATTCGCGGCAAGACGATTAATTAGCTCAGCGTTATTCGGGCTTAATACTTCAGTAGATACTGTATTAGACGAAGCGCCAGAGAGATTGGGTGCAAGGCTAGCAGAAGATGACGCTGCGTCGTTAGCCAGCGCTTCAACCGTAGCAGTCTCAGCCAACGCCGGGCTTTCTGTCGATTCAGCCATGGCCGGCACTGCAGCTGCTAACACAAAGCTTACGAGTAAAATACCATGCAACGCAAACTTAACAGGCATTGAAAACTTCCTTACTAAAAAAAGAGGCCTTGCGGCCCCTAACTACAACTGACTACCTGGAGATTAGTAGTTCTGACCAGAACACGCTTTGGTTATGGTATTGTAGTTGCCACACTTAATCGGTGCTGTCCAATCAGCAATAATGTCTTTTGAACCAGGAAGAAAATCTGACCAGGCATCACCTTCAACCAAGCCCTCGGTTTCCCATACCACTTCAAACTGACCGTCTTCCTGAATTTCACCAATTAAAACTGGTTTACTTAAGTGGTGGTTTTTATGCATTTTCGCTATACCACCAGTTAAGTTTGGCGTTTCTATGCCAATTAATGCTTGCTCCACCTTATCAACATCAGTGGTGCCAGCTTTTTCTACCGCCTTCACCCACATATTAAAACCGATAAAAGTTGCCTCCATCGGATCGTTAGTCACGCGCTTATCGTCTTTAATAAAGGCTTTCCATTCTTTAATAAATGCATCATTGGTATCGTTTTCCATGCTCTGGAAGTAATTCCAGGCCGCCAAATGTCCCACTAAGGGTTTAGTATCAATACCTGATAGTTCTTCCTCACCAACCGAGAACGCAACCACCGGAATATCTTCAGCCGAGATACCTTGGTTGCCAAGCTCTTTATAGAACGGCACATTAGCATCACCATTAATGGTTGATACGACGGCGGTTTTCTTACCAGCGCTGCCAAACTTTTTAATATCTGACACAATTGACTGCCAATCAGCATGACCAAACGGCGTATAGTTAATCATAATATCGCTAGCAGCCACGCCTTTCGCAATCAGGTAAGCTTCAAGAATTTTATTCGTGGTGCGCGGATACACATAATCTGTACCGGCTAATACCCAGCGTTTTACCTCAAGATCGTTCATCAAGTAATCTACCGCAGGAATCGCTTGCTGATTCGGTGAGGCACCGGTGTAAAATACATTTTTCGACGACTCTTCACCCTCGTACTGTACTGGGTAAAACATCAAGCCATTTAGCTCTTCAATGACTGGCAGTACCGATTTACGCGACACTGAGGTCCAACAGCCAAAGATCACATCAACCTTATCTTTACTTAATAGCTCACGGGTTTTTTCGGCAAACAATGGCCAGTTCGACGCGGGGTCAACTACCACCGGCTCAAGCTGCTTACCCAGCAAGCCGCCTTTTTTATTTTGCGCTTCGATCATCATCAACACGGTATCTTTCAGTGTTGTCTCTGAGATCGCCATAGTACCTGACAGAGAGTGTAAGACGCCCACTTTAATCGTATCAGCGGCTAGCGTTACTGCCGATGACAGCGTAATCGCAGCGCCCAAAGCTAGATGTTTTAAAATCGCTTTTTTCATTGTGATTTCCTCAATATATTGGCTATCGCGCAGCAGTGTATAATCTGCGCTTAGCCTTCATTAATACTAGATTACTGTTGTGCTATTTTAATATCGTGCTGCAATATGACTGCAGTCCAACGAGCTTAATACCGCTATTACCAGGTAATTAATGCCTCAAGCGCCGCACTGTTAGTTTCAATATCGTCATCACCAGCGCTATCAACATCTACCCGCACCTCAGCGACCAGTAATAAATTATCGCTTACCGCATAGCTTGGTGATAAGGTGAATGCTTCGATTTCTTGATCTACCAAACCCTTAGTTGGATCGGGATTTTCATACTCTAGATCATAGGTATGATACCTACCCGTCAAGCCCCATTTCTCCCAACCGTAGTTGACCATAAATAAGCCACCGGTAGCCTCAGCGACATCCGAATCATGTGAGTTTGCTTCTATTGCAAAAGTAAAACCGCCCATCACATAACTGGCCCAGGCATTAATCAAATCTACCTCGCCATATTTAGGGTCATCATCATCATGGGTATAAAACGCCTTAATGGTTAGGTTTTCAATTGGGCGAATCGCAAACATGGTTTCCAC
>JABSRR010000151.1 GCA_013215025.1 Pseudomonadales bacterium | reverse complement strand
ACTATAGGCAAGTCCTTAGCCACCCATTTAAAACTTCCTTTTTTAGATATTGATCAGCTTATTATTGATAAAGCGGGTGCCGATATTCCTTGGATTTTTGACGTTGAAGGCGAGGACGGTTTTCGTAAGCGTGAGCAAGCGATGTTGCAGGATGTATTGTGCAAGCCACCCTCTGTCATTTCTACCGGCGGCGGCATTGTCAATTTGGCGGAAAATCGCCTGATGCTGAGAAAATTACCTGGCGTCATTTATTTATCGACTTCTGTCGAGCAGCAGTTTGCCAGAACCGCAAAAGATAAAAATCGGCCGCTGCTACAGACCGCCAACCCTAAAGAAACGCTTGCGCAATTGTTGGTGCAGCGTGAACCTTTTTATCGTGAAGTCTCATCCTTGACAGTTTCAACTGACCATAATCGGCCGCGAATCGTGGTCGATCAAATAATAGAGTATTGGAAAAGCCTGAGCTGAATCGCTACAATTAGGCCTCTTTTATTTCTCACTCTGGAATCTTTTCATGGCGCTTCAAGTTGATTTAGGCGAGCGTAGCTATCCAATTTATGTGCAGGCAAATTGCTTAGACCAGCGTCAGTCTGAGCTGCAGCAAATTATCGGTAATAAAAAGATTGCGGTTGTAAGTAATGAAACGATAAAGCCATTATACCTTGATGCTTTGGAGTTGGCCTTGGGTAAGCAGGCGGATGCGGTTATTACGCTTCCTGATGGCGAGCAGTATAAAACGATGACGCAATTAGAGAGCATATTTGATGCTATGCTCGCCGCACAATTAAACCGCTCAAGCCTATTAATTGCATTGGGTGGCGGTGTTGTAGGGGATATGACGGGCTTTGCTGCTGCTTGCTATCAACGCGGCATTGACTTCATTCAGGTGCCAACTACCTTATTATCGCAAGTAGATTCATCGGTGGGTGGTAAGACCGCAGTAAATCACGCGCGCGGTAAAAATATGATCGGTGCCTTTCATCAACCCAAGGCAGTTTTTATTGATATCAATACGCTCTCAACGCTGCCTGCACGCGAGCTATCGGCTGGCCTTGCTGAGGTAATTAAATATGGTTTAATCGCCGATGCTGATTTTTTTCATTGGCTTGAGCAAAATATCGACGCATTAATGGCAAAATCGTCAGATGCCCTTGCTTATGCTATTCAGCGTTCATGTGAGATCAAGGCTGAGGTGGTTGCGGCTGATGAAAAAGAGGGCGGCGTTCGTGCCATTCTAAATTTAGGCCACACTTTTGGTCATGCGATAGAATCTAACCAAGGTTATGGCGCTTGGTTGCACGGTGAAGCGGTAGCGGCAGGCATGGTTATGGCGCTTGATCTGTCGGTAAGAATGGGCATGATTAAGCCAGCCATTTTAGAAAGAGCAAAAAAACTACTGCAGCGAGCAGCACTGCCATTATTGGCGCCCGCTGATTCTTCGCTTGAGGCCTTTTTATCCGTTATGGCGGTCGATAAAAAGAATATCCATGGTGCTATTAGGCTCGTATTAATACGTGAATTGGGTAATGCATTTATATCTGATGACTATGATGCTGAATTGATGCATCAAGTCATCGTGGACAATATCGGGTAATTATTGTCGTAAAGACTTCACTACGATTATATACTCAGATTTCTGCTTGACTTTCTGTCATATAATCAAGCTGTTAATGCTAAAAAATTTGTCCTGACGCATCAGCGCGTGTAAAATAAGCCTCCCATTTTTCAAGCTTAGTGCTTTTTGAAGCGTTAATTTTTTTCTAAGTTATTGATATATATATAGTTGTGAGATTCCGACATGCAAGCTGGTTTGTACAGTCCAGAACAGTTTAAAGATAATTGTGGCTTTGGTCTTATTGCGCACATGCAAGGTGAGCCCAGTCATAAGCTGTTAAATACCGCAATAGAATCACTTACTTGTATGACCCATCGCGGTGGTATTGCATCCGATGGTAAAACAGGTGATGGCTGCGGCATTCTGATGCAAAAGCCGGACAGCTTCTTTCGAGCGATAGCCAAAGAGCATTTATCGCTGGAGCTGCCGCAGCAATATGCGATCGGTGCGATATTTTTACCTACCGAAAGTCAGCGTCAGTCAGATGCAATAAATCTTGTCGATACTGCCTTGAATAATGCGGGCTTGCAGGTCTTGGGCTGGCGCGAGGTGCCGGTAGATAGCAGTGTTTGTGGCCCAATCGCACTCGAAAGCTTGCCGAGTATTCAGCATGTATTTATTGATCTCTCCGGTAAGACAGCGGCAGAGTCCGCAACCGCGCTCTTTGTCGCGCGTAGAAAGGCAGAATTGGCCTTAGCATCGGAAGAAGATTTTTACGTTGCTTCACTGTCTGCAGAGGTGATTTCTTATAAAGGTTTGGTGATGCCAGTGGATTTGCCAGCCTTTTATCAAGACTTAGCAGATCCGCGGCTTGAGACCGCTATTTGTGTATTTCACCAACGCTTTTCTACAAATACACTGCCAAAATGGCCGCTGGCACAGCCTTTCCGTTACTTAGCACACAACGGTGAAATCAATACCGTGATGGGCAATAGAAACTGGTCTGATGCACGTGCTTCTAAATTTCAGTCGGCACAGCTTGATAATCTTGATGAGCTAGCTCCATTAGTTAATCGCACCGGTTCCGATTCATCGTCATTGGATAATATGTTCGAGGTTCTGCTTACTGGTGGTATGGATTTATACCGTGCTGTTCGAATGCTGGTGCCGCCCGCATGGCAAAATATCGACACTATGGATGCTGATTTAAAGGCGTTCTATGAATATAACTCTATGCATATGGAGCCTTGGGATGGCCCAGCGGGCTTGGTGATGACCGATGGTCGAAAAGCTGTCTGTATGCTCGACCGGAACGGCCTTCGCCCATCTCGATATGTTATCACTAAAGAAGGTTTTATCACCGTAGCCTCAGAAATCGGCTCATACAGCTATCAGCCTTCTGATGTAGTGACTAAAGGCCGTATCGGCCCCGGGCAAATCTTATCGGTAGATACTGAAACCGGCGAGTTATTGCTGACTGAAGATATCGATCAACGCCTTAAAACAGCTAAACCTTATAAACAGTGGTTACGCGAGAAAGCTGTGCGGATTGAGACGGTGCTTTCTGGTGCGGTCTCCCATGAAACCATGGATGACGATACGCTGTCGGCATTTATGAAGCAGTTTCAGGTCTCTTTTGAAGAGCGGGATCAGGTACTTCGCCCTGTTGCAGAGGGTGGTCAAGAAGCCGTTGGCTCAATGGGTGACGATACGCCAATGGCGGTTTTATCTCAGCAGCAGCGTAGTGTGTACGATTATTTCAGGCAGCAATTCGCGCAAGTTACCAATCCACCGATTGATCCACTGCGTGAAACCATCGTGATGTCTTTAGAGACATGCATTGGTGCTGAGAAAAATGTATTTGAGCAAACTCCTGATCATGCGCATCGGGTGATTTTAAGCTCGCCCATACTTTCAAAAACGAAATTTGATACCTTGCTATCACTGACAGACAGTGCGTTCGCGGCATCAAAAGTAAGCTTAAGTTATGATCCAGCCAGCAGCGACCTTGAGTCTGCGATTCATGCTATTTGTCAGCAAGCTGCTAAGCTAGTACGCAATGGCACGGTGATTGTCGTTTTGTCAGATCGGGATGTTACAGCAGGTAAAGTCGTTGTGCCGGCCGCTATGGCTACCGGTGCTGTGCACCACTATCTTATTTCGGCTGGCTTGCGCTGCGACTGTAATATTGTGGTAGAGACTGCTTCTGCACGTGATTCACACCAAATGGCAGTGTTGTTAGGTTTTGGTGCGACAGCGATCTATCCTTATTTAAGCTACGCGGTGCTATACGATCTAATCGCAAAAGGAGAGTTGTTAGGCGAGCCTGATGCTGCCTACGATAACTATCGCAAAGGCATGAATAAGGGTTTGCTGAAAATTCTATCAAAAATGGGTATCTCAACCATTGCCAGCTATCGCGGAGCGCAGCTTTTTGAAGCGGTGGGTCTATCGAGTCAGGTTGTTGACCTCTGTTTTAAAGGCGTGCAGAGCAGAATTCAGGGCTCTGGCTTTGATGATCTGCAAGATGATCAAATTATCTTGTCGAAAATTGCTTGGAATAAGCGTAAAACCATTCAGCAAGGCGGCTTGTTGAAATATGTTCATGGCGGTGAGTATCACGCATATAACCCTGATGTCGTTCAGGCTTTGCAGAAAGCGGTTAAGTCGGGTGACTATGCGGACTTTAAAGCCTACGCCAGTTTGGTAAACGAGCGTCCAGTATCCAGTATTCGTGACTTATTGGCGCTAAAAACGGTAGACCCCATCGCCATTGATGAAGTTGAAAGCATTGACGCGATTGTGTCGAATTTCGACTCGGCAGGTATGTCACTTGGAGCGCTTTCGCCTGAGGCGCATGAAGCCTTGGCGACTGCTATGAATCGTTTAGGCGCACGTTCTAATTCTGGTGAGGGTGGCGAAGATCCGGCTCGCTATGGCACTGAGCGAGTCTCGCGTATTAAACAAATCGCCTCTGGCCGGTTTGGTGTAACACCGCACTATTTAGTCAATGCCGATGTGTTGCAAATTAAGGTAGCGCAGGGTGCCAAGCCTGGTGAAGGCGGGCAGCTGCCTGGCGGTAAAGTAAATCCCTTAATCGCAAGATTGCGTTATTCTGTACCTGGGGTCACGCTCATTTCACCGCCGCCGCATCACGATATTTATTCGATTGAAGATTTAGCGCAGCTTATTTTCGACTTGAAGCAAGTAAACCCTCGCGCACAGGTTTCAGTGAAACTCGTTTCCGAGCCCGGAGTCGGCACCATTGCTGCGGGCGTTGCTAAAGCTTATGCGGACTTGATTACTATTTCTGGTTACGATGGCGGCACAGCTGCAAGCCCGCTAACCTCAATTCGTCATGCTGGCTCACCTTGGGAGCTTGGTTTATCTGAAGCACAACAAGCCTTACGCGTAAATGGTTTGCGCGATAAAGTCCGAGTTCAAGCTGATGGCGGCATGAAAACTGGCTTAGATGTGATTAAGGCAGCCATTCTTGGCGCCGAAAGCTTCGGCTTTGGCACTGCACCTATGGTTGCTCTCGGTTGTAAATACTTACGCATTTGCCACTTGAATAACTGTGCTACCGGTGTTGCGACTCAAAATGACAAACTTCGTGATGATCATTTTGTCGGTACTGTGGATATGGTGACCAATTTCTTCCGCTTTGTCGCCGAAGAAACGCGTGAGATTATGGCCAGTTTAGGTGTTGCTTCACTCAAAGATTTGATTGGTCGCGTTGATTTGTTAGAAGTGCTGTCCGGCGATACTGCTAAGCAAGCTAAGCTAGATTTGTCGCCGATTCTTTATAATGACCACATAGAACCTAATCTGCCGCAATATTGTCAGGTTGAGTCTAACGACCCTTATGACCAAGGTGTTTTAGCTGAAACTATGGTCTCTGATAGCTTAAGCGCTATTACTGATAAATCTGGTGGCGAATATAACTTCTCAATAACCAATTGTGATCGTTCGATTGGCGCTCGGGTTTCTGGGGAGATAGCTTTACGCCACGGTAATCTTGGCATGGAAGATGCACCTGTTCGTTTTAATTTCGCCGGCACTGCTGGTCAAAGTTTTGGTGTCTTCAATGCTGGCGGTTTGCATATGTATGTTGAGGGTGATGCTAATGACTATGTGGGTAAAGGTATGGCTGGCGGTAAGCTGGTTCTATACCCGCCACAAAACAGTGAGTTTGTCGCCAAGGATGTAGCTATTGTTGGTAATACCTGTCTATACGGCGCTACGGGTGGGCAGCTGTTTGCTTCCGGTGGTGCCGGAGAACGCTTCGCCGTTAGGAACTCAGGTGCAACTGCTGTTGTGGAGAGTGCTGGAGATCATTGCTGCGAATATATGACCGGCGGTGTGGTTGCTGTTTTAGGCAGCACGGGTTATAACTTCGGCGCTGGTATGACAGGCGGTTTAGCTTATGTGTTAGATCAAGATAAGACCTTTGTGGATAAGTATAATCATGAGTTGGTCGAGCTGACGCGCATTACCCAAGAAAATCTAGGGCCATACAGAAATCACTTAAACGCCTTGATCAGTGATTTTGTTGCCGAAACCAATAGCGTTTGGGGTCAAGAAATTCTTGATAACTTCGATGATTTTATTAATAAGTTTTGGCTGGTTAAACCTAAGGCGGCAAGCCTTAAACAGTTAATGAATAACATCAGCAAGGCTGCAGCATAAGCGGTGTTTTAAAAGAGTGTTTAAGTATGACACAGCGTTTAAATAACAACTTTCAATTTTTAGATGTAGATCGCCAAGATCCAACAAAAAAAGCGGCGCAAAGCCGTAAAAAACAGTTTGTTGAAATCTACGAGCCATTTAAGAAAGAGCAAGCGGCTTCGCAATCTCATCGCTGCTTAGCCTGCGGTAATCCATACTGTGAGTGGAAGTGCCCGGTTCATAACTATATTCCTAACTGGCTGAAACTTGCCAGTGAAGGCAATATCATGGAGGCGGTTGAGCTAAGCCACCAAACGAATTCTTTACCAGAGGTTTGTGGCCGAGTTTGCCCACAAGATCGCCTGTGTGAGGGTGCATGCACTTTGAATGATGGTTTTGGTGCCGTCACCATAGGTAATGTAGAGAAATACATTACCGATACCGCCTTATCGCTTGGCTGGCGCCCTGATATGTCAGATGTCGTGAGTAGTGGTAAAAAAGTTGCGATTATTGGTGCCGGGCCTGCAGGTCTTGGTTGTGCTGATATTTTAGCCCGTGCTGGTGTTGCAGTAACCGTATTCGACTCGCATCCCGAAATTGGTGGTTTGCTGACCTTTGGCATTCCTGAGTTTAAGCTCGAGAAGTCAGTGATGCAGCTGCGCCGTGAAGTCTTTGAAGGCATGGGCATTGAATTCAAGCTGAATACGACTATCGGCAATGATATCGCTTTTGATACTTTATTAAGCGATTATGACGCTGTTTTCTTAGGCATGGGAACATACACCTATATGAAAGGTGGATTCCCGGGTGAAGACATGCCAGGTGTGTATGAGGCCTTGCCTTATTTAATTTCGAACGTTAATCGTAACCTAGGTTTTGAATCGAACCCAGCGGATTTTGTGAGTCTGCAGGGTAAGCGCGTGGTTGTTCTTGGCGGTGGTGATACCGCGATGGATTGTAATCGCACCGCAGTGCGCCAGGGTGCAGCCTCTGTCACGTGTGCCTATCGCCGTGACGAAGCCAATATGCCAGGCTCTATTCGTGAGGTGCAAAACGCCAAAGAAGAAGGGGTTGAGTTTTTATTCAATCGTCAACCTATTGAGATTGTTGGTGACGAAAACGGCGTTACTGGGATAAAAGTCGTTGAAACAGCGCTCGGCGAAGCTGATGAAAATGGTCGCCGGCGTCCTGAGCCAATTCCTGGCTCTGAGCAAGTGTTAGATTGTGACGCGGTTGTTATTGCTTTTGGCTTTCAGCCGAGCCCAGCACCGTGGTTTGCTGACTTTGATATACAGCTGAATAGCTGGAATGGCGTAATTGCGCCAGAACAGCAAGCTTTCAAGTTTCAAACCACCAACCCTAAAGTTTTTGCCGGCGGTGATATGGTGCGCGGTTCTGACTTGGTGGTAACGGCAATATGGGAAGGTCGCGAGGCCGCAGACGGCATCCTCGACTACTTAGAACTCTGAGCAAACGTTTGATTTTTAAAGCCCACACACGTGGGCTTTTTTATTGACTTTAAATGGATAAATATTATGTCTGAATTGAAGAATGACCGATTTCTGCGTGCTTTACTGAGGCAGCCGGTTGATCAAACGCCGGTATGGATGATGCGTCAGGCAGGTCGATATTTACCTGAGTACCGGGCTACCAGAGCACAGGCAGGTGATTTTATGAGCTTGTGCAAAAATGCAGAGTTGGCTTGTGAAGTAACGCTGCAGCCGCTTGATCGATACCCCTTGGATGCCGCTATTTTATTCTCCGATATTCTTACGATTCCGGATGCCATGGGCTTGGGCCTTTATTTTGAAACCGGTGAGGGGCCAAAATTCACTCGCACAATTCGCTCGCAGCAGGATTTAGATCAGTTAGAAGAGATTACAGCCGATGACCATTTGGATTATGTTATGCGCGCGGTTACCACTATTCGTAAAGCACTTAACGGCAGTGTGCCGCTGATTGGCTTTTCCGGTAGCCCTTGGACATTAGCTACTTATATGGTTGAGGGTGGTTCCAGTAAAGACTTTCGTATGGCAAAAGCGATGGCATATGATCAGCCAGCGCTGATGCACCAGCTTTTATCCAAATTAGCTGCTAGCGTGACCGACTATTTGAATGCACAGATTCGAGCTGGTGCGCAAGCTGTGCAAATATTTGATACCTGGGGTGGCACACTGACAGGCCCAGCCTATCAAGCGTTTTCGTTAGATTATATGCAGCAGATCGTCAATGGCTTGATCAAAGAGCATGAAGGCCGTGAAGTGCCATGTATTCTGTTTACGAAAAATGGTGGCCAATGGCTTGAACTTATGGCTGCAACTGGTGCACATGCCTTAGGTTTAGATTGGACCACGGATATCGCTAACGCTAAGCAGAGGGTGGGTGATCAGGTTGCGCTTCAGGGTAATATGGATCCAACCATGCTTTATGCATCTCCCACGGCGATTCGTAACGAGGTTAAACGTATCTTAAGCGCCTTCGGCTCAGGGAGTGGTCATGTGTTTAATCTGGGTCATGGCATTACGCCGGATGTAAGCCCTGAAAATGCGGGTGTGTTTATCGAAGCGGTTGGGGAGTTCTCTCGCCGCTAAATGAAAAGCAAGAATGACTTAGCTTCATCAATTGCTTCTAATCTTAGAATGGCTTATCAATGGGCCATTTTTAATGGTTCAGTAACGTTAGGCTTAACTAGAAATAGCCCTCAAGCATCAGCGTTCAATATATAACGCTGCCTTCATGGTTTTTCTGTCTGAAACTACCGAGCTTAAAGTTGTGCGTTGAACAAGCGTTCGAGCTGCTCGGTAAGCTTTGGATTTGATGGGTTATCCAAACGCTCTAGCATGGCTAGATGAAACTCAGTGCTGCGTTTCGAATACATGCAGTTGGTATGCAATAAAAAAGCAGGTACATCAATGCGATGTCGATGATCTGTCGATAAATTACTCCAGAATTCGACCAACTGTTCAGGGCATGGCTGTTCTTGCTGGG
>JABSRR010000150.1 GCA_013215025.1 Pseudomonadales bacterium | reverse complement strand
ACTGCTTTTGTTTGCGACTCATATTGCGCATAAGGTATGCGTTGAAAAAACGCATCTTGTTCGAAGTTTGCAGGAATCGGATATTCCGGTAAAAAGTACTCACCTAAATGCAGCTGCACATTGCAGCGTTTTGCGATCTCTACGCTGTTCTGCAAAGCGGTGGGAATATCAGCAAATAATTGCTGCATTTCTTCGCTTGATTTTAGGTATTGTTGCTCGGAATATTTACGCTCACGAGAGTTATCATCTAAAACCACTTGATCGCCGATACAGACCCGAGACTCATGCGCGGCGAAATGCGCTTGCTGGTGAAAATGCACATCATTGGTGGCAACCACAGGCACATGATGTTGCGCTGCTAAGGCAACAGCGGCTTGCAGATACTGTTCATCTTGACTGCGCTGAGTTCGCTGCAGCTCAAGATAAAACCTGTCTTGGAATAGCTGCTGGTATTTAAGCAGCAAAGCTTCAGCCTCGGACTGGTTTGACTTCAACAGCGCCTGACCTATCTCGCCGCGCTTAGCCCCAGAGAGCGCAAGCACACCCTCACTATGTGCCTCAAGCCACTGCCATTGAATGCGTGCATCACCACCAAAGGTTTGTCCTTCAAGATAGGCTTTAGAGATCAACTCCGTTAAATTTTTATAACCCTGATTATTCATGGCGAAAAGCGTAATGACATAATCATGGTCGTCGACCTGAAGCAAGAAATCACTGCCGATGATGGGTTTAACGCCCTCAGCCAGCGCCGCTTTATAAAATTTAACCAAAGCAAAAAAATTACATTGGTCAGTTAACGCAACTGCCGGTTGATTCAGCTCAGCACATTGTTTGACTAACTTTTTTACTTTAACAATGCTGTTTGTTAAAGAATATTCGGAGTGAACACGGAGGTGAACAAAGTTTTGGTTTTCAGTAGCTATCATGCCTCACCACCCTGCTCAGACAAAACACGGCGGACTGGCGCAAAGCTTTGTCGATGCGCTGTGGTCACGCCATATTTCGCTAACGCTGCTAAATGTGCTTTAGTCGGATAGCCTTTATGTTGCGCAAAACCGTATTCAGGGAAGGTTTGATCTAATGCTACTAATGCTCGATCACGAGTTACTTTCGCTAAAATAGATGCCGCGGCAATCGCCGCAACCCTATCATCACCCTTAACGACTGCTTCACTGGGATAATGCCAATCTGGCAATTTATTGCCATCAACCGCGACAAACTCAGGCTGCGGCGTCAAAGCTGCAACCGCACGATGCATGGCTAATAAGGAGGCTTGTAGAATATTCAGTTGATCAATTTCTGCGACTGAACATTCCGCAATCGCATAGGCATGCGATTGCTGCGTAATCTGATCAAATAAAGATTCGCGTTTACTTGCCGATATTTTTTTAGAATCGGCTAATCCAGCAATCGCTTGTTCGGGATCAAGAATCACTGCAGCAGCAACCACAGCACCCGCCAGTGGTCCTCTTCCGGCCTCATCACAACCTGCTAACAGGCTGCCTTGATATGGGAAAACAACTGCGGGTAAAGGGCTCTGCTTTACCATTACCGACTTACCATGCGCATCATATTAGCGAATTATGCCTCGCGTGGAACTTTTCAAAGTGTCTATCATGAGCTGAATCGCTGAACAGTCATCGACCATTTCATGCAGTAATGCCAAGGCTTCATCTAGAGTATGTCCTTGTCGATAAACAATTTTATAGGCTCTACGAATTTGACTGATGGTTTGCTTGCTAAAATCTCGACGTTTAAGTCCTTCAGTGTTGATACCAAATGGCTGACAGGGATTGCCATTCGCCATAACAAATGCTGGCACATCTTTTGACACCGAGGAACCAAATCCTAAAAACGCATGCTCACCAATCTTACAATGCTGATGCACCAAGGTATAACCTGAAAGAATAGCCCAATCAGCCACATCGACATGACCTGCCAAGGCAACATTGTTCACTAAAATAGTGTGATTGCCGACAACTGAATCATGTCCAATATGCGCATAGGCCATGAATAGATTGTCATTACCAATTTTGGTGTAACCCTTATCCTGAACCGTGCCTCGATGTATGGTCACGCCCTCTCGGATAATATTACGATCACCAATAATCAACTCTGTTGGCTCACCATTGTATTTAAGATCTGGTGTATCTTCGCCAACAGATGAGAACTGATAAATTTCGTTATCTTCGCCAAGCTTGGTAGGACCTTTTAAAATGACATGGGCATGGATTTTACAGCCTGCGCCAATGATGACATCCGGGCCGATTACCGAGTATGGGCCGACACTCACATTCTCTGCAATGCTTGCCTGTGGATCGATAATCGCTGTAGGATGAATCATAGACATTTACACAATCTTATTGATCAAAGTTTGGCGTTTGTCGATGAGCACAGAGAATCGTTGCTTTGCACGCAAGTTCACCATCAACAGTAGCGCTACAGTCAAACTTCCATATCCCACGCCGTTCTGATACCACTGCCGCATTCAGCTTTAACTGATCACCGGGCACAACCTGGCGCTTAAAACGTAAGTCATCACAACCTACAAATAAATACAGTGAACCGTCAGCTGGCTTAGTATCGAGTGTTTTAAAACCTAATATGCCCGCAGCCTGTGCCATTGCCTCGACAATTAAAACCCCTGGCATGACCGCATAATCCGGAAAATGCCCCTGAAAAAACTCCTCGTTAGCACTGACATTTTTTAGTGCCACAATCGACTCGCCTAACTGAATCGACTCTACACGATCAACCAATAAAAACGGGTAACGATGCGGTAAATACTGACGTACCTGTTCAATATTCATCATATAAAATTCCTAGTCCTTGTATCACAGTTATCAACATTGCGTCTTTACAGGATATTTATCCAAGCGCAAGATTAATCGTTTCTGTCAGTTGATAACTGCTGTATTTGTTTTTCAAGTTGCTTGATGCGCTTTTCCATTTGATCAAGCTGAGTAAAACGCACGGCTGATTTACGCCACTGTGATGTCGGCATGCTGCCGGTACCTGAGGAATAGGAACCTGGCTGCTTTATTGAACCCGTAACCTTACTCATGCCCATAATTTGCGTACCGGCAGCAATCTCAATATGGCCAGCGATGGCGCAGGCACCGGCAATAATGCAATGTTCTCCAACCACAGTACTGCCGGCAAATGAAGTGGCGCCGGCAATAGCGGTATAACGACCAATAATACAGTTATGCGCAATATGAACTTGATTATCAATAATCACGCCCTGCTCAATAATAGTAGGCGATAAGGTGCCGCAGTCGATACAGGTATTGGCGCCAATATCAACAAAATCGGCAATCACCACGCCGCCAAGCTGATGAATCTTTTGCCATGCCTGCTGATCGGCGCCGGTTTTACCGGTTGGAGCAAAACCAAAACCCTGAGCACCAATCACAGTACCGCTATGAATAGTTACGTGCTGACCAATCTGCACATCACTATACAGTGTTACATTGGCAGCCAGCACGGTATTAGCGCCGACGTGACTAGAATGTCCAATATAGCTACCCGCGCCAATTTCACAATTTTCTGCCACCACGGCATCCGCTGCTATTGTCACATGCGGGCCAATGGAGGCAGATGATGCCACCTGCGCTGAATCTGCCACAACGGCAGTAGGATGGATGCCTGCAGTCGCTGGGTGATTCGGTAAAAACAACTCGGTTAGCTGAGCATAGCTAAGGTAAGGGTTGTTTGAAATCAGTGCTGGAATCGGGCACTGCGATTGCTGTTGTGCACTGATAATCACCGCACTGGCAGCGGTACTGGATAACTCAGGCAAACGTTTCTGATCAGATAAAAAACTGATACTTTGAGGCTTCGCGTCGTGCAGCGCAGCAATTTGTATAATCTCAATATCTTCTGCCGCAGCAGAGCCTGGCGGTAAAAAAACCTCCAGACCCAAATGCTCTGCAATAAAAGCTAATGAGAAGCTCATAGGAAGCACATAAATAGTTAGATATGCCTAAAGTTTACTTTTTTGCCGAGGCTAGCTTATTCAGCTGGTCAGTAACCTTCGCGGTAATATCAAAACTGGTATCGGCATAAAACACCACCTGCGGGTTTGCAACCAACACCAAGCCATATCCGTCTTCTTGGCGAATAGCATCAACCACGCGTTGCGCAGCAGCCTGCATTTGCAGTACCAAAGGTGCCAAAGCTTGTTTGTTTTGCTCTTGTAACTTGCCTTCTAAATGCTGGATATCCGACTGCATACTTTTTAGCTGACCCTGCATCTCAGTCTTCTGTTCTACTGACATTAAAGGCTCTTCTTTTTGATACTTTTTAAATAATGCCTGCGCATCTTGGCTAAGTGCCTTTATTTTTTCGATATTGTCTTTATACGCCGCCTCAGACTCGAGCTTTGCAATGCGAGATTTTGCCAGATCGGTAGTCAGTATCGCTTTTTGAAAATCAACAACCGCAATTTTACCGGCCGCAAAGCTGGGTAGCGCTAAACAAATACAGCTTAACAGTGCAAAATATCGAAACAACTTCATGTCCTTGTCCTTATAGGTGTAAATAATTGATTAAAAGCCAGTACCAATCGAGAATTGGAAAAACTTAGTATCGTCACTGGAGGTGTTATTAAATGGCTCAGACAGGCTGAACGTTAAAGGCCCTAGAGCACTCACCCAGGTTAAACCTAGACCATAAGACGCTCTCAGCTGGTCTAACTCAGAAATATCATAACAGGTTTCTTGAAGGATACCGCAATCCGTGTCAAAAACATTACCGCTGTCGATGAACAACACGGTTCTCAGCGAGCGTCTGTCTTTGATAAACCATAGTGGAAATATCAATTCTACGCCTGACTCGACCAACATATTACCACCAATGGTATCTTGTCGCGTCAGCGGTTGCGCAACAAATTTATTGGCCACTTCATCGTAATAATAAGTAGGTTTTAGATTATTAAAGGCGTCACGACCTGCGCCGGTTAAATAGCCTTCAGACGGTGTACCTTTTGGCCCTAAGCTTGAGCGTTCATAACCGCGCACAGAGCCAAAGCCGCCGGCGTAAAAATTCTCGAAAAATGGTAACTCTGTGGTGTCACCATAGCCGCCACCGATACCAAGACGGCCATGCAAACGAATCGCCAGTTCTGGCTTTATATTGATAAAATATTGACCACGATAGATAGCCTTCCAATACTCTAAATCGGTCTCAGGCAGCCCCGATTCAATGGTAAAGTTATGCGAGAAACCGTCGGTGGGCATAAAACCCCTATTCAGTTCAGATTGGCTCCAGCTGAGATTAACCGTAAAGCTATCGTATTCGTCGCCATTACGGTCAATAAAGCCTTGGTCAAAAGGAATGTATGGGTCGATTCCCGAGGCCTCAAGTGCAAAGATCTCGCGCAGCGCAGGGTCAACATCGATAATCTCGCCATTAACCAGTTCAACCTGCTGGTAGAAATCGATATCATTGTCTGGCCTGGGCGATGAAATCACTTCTTGTGAGGCAAACGGCCCGGTCTCAATCAAAATATTGGCATAGCCAAAACCAAAGCCTAGTCGGGTTGTCTCGTTAATTGGATAACCGTAATTCAACGTCGCACCATAGGTATTGGTGCTAAATTCGGCTACCCCCAACTTATCAAAGTCAGTTTCTTTAAAAAATAGACCAAAGCCTCTACTCACACCATCAACCGTGTAATAGGGATTGGTATAGTTAAAATTATAGCTGATTTGATAATCGTTTTTACTGACGCCAAAGCTGACCTTATTACCGCTACCAAGAAAGTTCTTTTGACTGAGGTTTGCTGACAGCACCAAGCCTCCGGAATCAGAGTAGCCAATCGACGCGCCAACCGAACCCGATGGCTGCTCTTCAACCGTAAACACAACATCCACCAGATCTTCCTCACCCGGTACCTTTATCATTTCTGACTCAACCGTTTTGAAAAAGCCCAGTCGCTGAAGATTTACTTTTGACTGCTCTATTTTCTGAGCGGAAGCAGGCGCAGCTTCCATTTGACGCATTTCGCGACGCAAAACCTCATCTTGAGTACCCGTATTACCTCTAAATTCAACCCGCCTAACATAGGTTCTCTGCCCGGGGTCAACAAAAAAGGTTAACTCAACCGTTTTATCTTCGGCATTTGCTTTGGGATAATGACGAACGCTCGCAAACGCATAGCCCTCAGCACCCAGTAAACGGGAAATCAGTTCTTGTGATGAAGTAATGCGTGACTGAGAATAAATACCGCCAGGACGCAGCAAAATGATACGTCGAATAATATCCTCGCTGATAGTCAACTCACCTGATAACTTTATCTCGCTGATGGTATAAATATCACCTTCTTCAACATTGATGGTGACAAAAACCTCGTCCTTATAAGGCCCAAGCGCAACCTGCGTTGAAGCGACACGAAAATTTAAATAGCCTTGATCTCGATAAAAGGATTCAAGCTTTTCAATATCAGCACGTAAGCGCTCTCGCGAATACTTATCTTTCGAGCTCCACCACCAAGTATCGTCAGAATCTCTAAGCTCCAGCATATCCAGCAACTCCTCCGTCGAAAAGCGCTGATTACCAACAATATTCAGATGTTTAATCTCGGCGGTTGAGCCTTCATAAACATCAATATTCAGGTTGATACGATTTTGCGGTAACTCGATTACGTTAGCCGTAATATCGGCGTCATAACGTCCTTGCGAGGTATACTGGCGCTGCAACTCCAGTCGGATTTGCTCTAGCGTCTCGCGCTTAAACACCTGCCCCTGGGTCAAACCAGAACGCGCTAAACCAGCCAACAAATCTTCCGTTTTTAATTGCTTATTACCCTCTATATTGATTTCAGCAATAGCAGGTCGCTCTTGCAGCTGAAATACAATCACATCGCCGTCGAGCGAGACCGCTATATCATCGAAATTACCGGTTTTGAACAGAGCACTAATCGAGCGTTGAATTTGCAGGGCATTCACACTTTGCTGAATCGTAAAGGGTAAGTTGGCAAACACACTGGCTGGCGATACCCGCTGCAAGCCTTCCAAACGAATATCGCCAACTTGAATAGGATATGGCGAGCTGGTCGAAACTGGCGATGAAGAATCAGCTTCTGCAAACAGCTTATTAGTCGTCAAAAACCCGGTTAACAGCACAATAGCGCAAATTTTAATTAACTGAGTGAATGAGTGCATGAAAAATAAAAACATCAAAAATCAATTTAAAAAACGCGTCACAAACGCGCTATATCATTTACAAACGCGAGCACCATAACCGATAAAATTATCGCCATACCTATCCGCAAAGCAAACTCCTGCACCTGATCGGGCACTGGAGAGCCTTTCATCCATTCAATAAGGTAAAAGAAGATGTGTCCGCCATCTAAAACTGGGATAGGAAGTAAGTTTAATACACCCAAACTTACACTCAGCAATGCTATCAAACTGAGGTAGGGATAGATACCTGATTGTGCAGATTCTGTGGCAACTTTGGCGATCGTGATAGGACCAGAAAGCTGTTTAAATGAAATTTGCCCAAGTATCATTTTCTTTACTGAAGCGAGCGAGAACTTGGCGGCTTGCCAGGTTGCTGAGACTGCTGGTATCCATGCAGATAGAGCTGTATATTCGACCCGCTGAAGCAGCGCATCGGGCACCTTGGAAGTCTGCATAGCAATCCCAACTTGGCCAATTAACTCACCTTGCTGCCGTTTCCCCTGAGGCGTCAGCTGCACCATCAGCGGCGCACCGTCACGCTCAAGCAAAACCGTTAAGACTTGCTCAGGGTGAGCTCGCACGTAATCAATCCATTGTCTGCCTTGCTGAATTTCAACATCATCGACCTGCAGCAGCCGGTCGGCTTTTCTTAATCCCGCCTCAGCGGCAGGGCTAGCTGGCAAAACATCGGCAACAATGGGCATGACTTCGATTTGATAAAACTGAAATCCGAGACTGCTGGCGATATCAACCTGCCCCTCTGCATCTGAGAGCCAATTCTCTATCCGCAAGCTAAACGTCTCGCCATACTGATTGACTAATTCAATCTTCCCCGAGTCGCCTAAACGCTGCATTAACTGCATCATGACTTCTCGCGCATTGGCAACCGGCTGTTGATCCACTTGCCTGATAATATCACCTGTTTGCAGGCCTGCATTTGCCGCTATTGATGCAGGTTCAACCGAAAAAATCTCGGCCTTTAGTTGGGTACTGCCGGGTAAAAAAACCAGCCAATACACCAGTATCGCCAATAAAAAATTGGCCAGCGGGCCAGCGGATACAATCGCCGTGCGCGCATATACCGACTGCTGATTAAATGCCAAATGCTTCAGCTCTGCGGCGACCTCCGCCTCACGCTCATCCAGCATTTTAACGAAGCCGCCCAGCGGCAGTGCCGCCAAGCTGAATCGGGTGCCATGTTTGTCATGAAAACTAAAAAGCTTGGGGCCAAAACCAATCGAAAACTCCAGCACTTTAACGCCGCATAACCTGGCCACAATGAAATGCCCATACTCATGAAAGGCAATTAACACACCCAAGGTGAGGGCTAAAACGCCAATATGCTGAATCAGCTCCATAACGATTGATCCTGAATAATTTGCGTCGCAGTTTGCCGCACCTGGCTGTCGATCGCCATCAGACCCTCTAGATCACTGAACTGCGGCACATCCGTTTGCATTGCCAGGCTATCTAATAGATGCGCATTTAACTGAGCAATTTGAGTAAAGCTGATACCATCTTGCAAAAAGGCATCTACAGCAACCTCGTTACAGGCATTTAATATAGCCGGCGCTGCGCCGCCGCACTTGAATGCTTGTGCCGCCAGGCTAAGGTTTGGGAAACGCTGATAATCAGGCTGTTCAAAATGCAGCTTTGCAATGTCCGTTAAACTCAAATCGGGCACCGCCACCGAGATTCTGTTTGGCCAAGCGAGAGCATTGGCAATTGGCGTACGCATATCAGGGTTACCCATTTGCGCAAGGGTTGAACCGTCAACAAACTGAACCATCGAATGAATGACGCTCTCTGGGTGCACCACAATATCTATCGAGTCAGGGTCAAGACCAAATAGCCAGCAGGCCTCAATGAGCTCTAAGCCTTTGTTCATCATGGTAGCAGAATCAATAGATATTTTTTTCCCCATGCTCCAATTCGGATGAGCAACTGCCTCAGCGACGCTAACCGAAGACATTTCTTGCAAAGTTTTTTGCCGGAATGGGCCGCCTGATGCCGTAAGAATTAGCCGTTTTACCTGCTGCAAATCTACAGCCAGCTGCGGCGACGAGCTTGACTGCGGTAAACACTGAAAGATGGCGTTGTGTTCCGAATCAATTGGTAACAGTGTTGCTTGATGATCGCGCACAGTTTGCATAAAAAGTGCGCCAGCCATGACAAGACTTTCTTTATTTGCCAGTAAGATTTTCTTCCCCGCCGCAGCTGCAGCTAGCGAAGAAGGTAAACCTGCTGCCCCAACAATCGCTGCGACTACCGTATCAACCTCATCATCGCTTGCAACAAGCTCTAGCGCATCAGCACCGATTAACACGACTGTATCAATAGCCTCGCTAGCTAGCTGATGTTTAAAAGCCGCAATACCATCGTGTTGAGGATTCGCTAGCACAACATATCGAGGCCTAAAACGTCGACACAGATGCAACAAAGCATCCAACTGAGAGAACGCGGTTAAGGCGTAAACTTGATACTTGTCTTGATGCTGCGCAAGAATATCTAGCGTGCTCAATCCGATTGAGCCGGTCGCACCCAGTATACTGATTGTTTGCCTATGTACTGTCATAGTATTCAGATACCGACTACGAGCCCGAAGAAAGCAGGATCAATAACAATACAAACACCGGTGCTGCCGCAGTGATGGAGTCTAATCGATCTAAGATGCCACCGTGACCCGGTAAAAGTTGACTGGAATCCTTTAAACCTCGATGGCGTTTAAGCATCGACTCCAATAAATCACCTAATACTGAAGCTACAGCCGCACAAATTGAAATACTCACCAGCGCGATAAAGGAGAGCTCAGGCTGA
>JABSRR010000149.1 GCA_013215025.1 Pseudomonadales bacterium | reverse complement strand
TACCACCTTATATTCTGGCACCTGCTGCTGCAACTCAAGCCCAAGTTGAAATAATTCAGACATATTGCGTATCCATGGAGAAAACATCACTATCTGTGAATCTGAATCTACTTGAAATGGAATAAAAATATACTTATCCGGCAATGATTTTTCTGATGAAATTTTGTTTCTTTTAGCTTCTCTTGCCACCAGTTTTTTTGGTGTGTACGAACGAGAAGGCAGCGCTTGATAAAATGCCGCATCCCTCGGCATACTATTAAGCGCATTAACCCCCTTTTGATCAAAAACAGTTGTGTTAGGAAGCAGCCCATTCTCCATGAACACGCAGTTTATTTGCAATTCTGCTGCTGCCGCTACCATAATAGCTCGCTGTGGCTTTAAGCCATTCCACAAAACAACTGTTTTAGGTCGATGTTTTTTTAATCGATAGATATTCTTGGCATAATTCAAACGCAAGCTCAGCAAAAAGCAAAACGCTTGAATACTATTAGCAGCCTTTTGGGTTTCAGCAATGCGCTCTTTTAACCAATACTGATAGATATCGTCATAGCGCAATCGCTTAAAAAAAATAAACGCAGAAATATCAATGAATGACCATGATTTATCTTTAATTACTTTGGCATTTTTATCAAGATGCCGCACCAGCGTTTCAAAGTACCGGTGATTTTCTCGATGATTGCTGAGCAGCAAAATCATTGATTGGCAACCCATCGTGACAATGGTGTTTCAGGCAATACATCGATAACGCCTAAACGAATTAAGGTTGACATATCACTTTCATGCAGGCTCATATTATTAAACTCTGCATGTAAACCATCCTGTTCTAAAATGCTTACCCATCGCTTGTAGTGCACGCCCATGCGCGTTGACGGATCGCTGTCTAGCAATGCTTTGCGGTTACGTATATTGTTCTCAAATTGTTGATAATTTCGAATAGGATAATGATGCACTTGAATATCGTCAGAATCACGGCAAGCCCAAAAACGAATGTGTTTTGCGCGATGGTTACCACCTTTGATTTTTATCAAACCTTTGGGGTTTACAATAACCTTAGGACTAATTTTTGCTAATGGTATAGCTAGACCTTGCTTAGCAATTTGATCAGCCTTATTGTATAAAATGGGACAGGATACCTGATGACAACTTAAGCGATAATCTACTCCTGACGCCATATCATTTAAAGGCTGAACCATATTCAGCCGTCTTACAGATAATACAGCGTCTTTAGTCGATAGCGAATGTTTTAAACTGCCAGATTTTGCTGACCAAAACTCATCGGCATCGTTACTGATGACTAAATCAGCACCGAGCTCTTTTCGAGCCTGCTTGGCTAAAGCGGTCATCCACGGTCCTTGATTGTATACACCACGGTTAATGACTATTGTAATATCAAACTCTGCCGATAAGTGTTCTAACTTTTCTAAGGTTCCGTCAGTTGAGCCGTTATCCATGACTAAAAACGCATCAACTCCCTGATCAGCATGAAATCGAATATTATCTTCTATAATATCCAACTCATTTTTCACTAATATAGTCATCACTAGCTTCATACACTTTCCTGATTCAAGCTTTGATCAATGCGCTGCAGCTTTCGCTCTAAACTTTTCCACGCTTTTACTTGCGCACGTTTTAACAAAAATTCTAAACGTATTGTGAGTGGATTCCAGTTACTATTACTTACGCCATCTATAATAACTAATTTAAATGCTCGCTCAGAAATACGTTGATAGACAATATTTCTTGGACTTAAATCTCTAACGCAAATCTTTTGTTGAGCCAGATAGAGCTGTAAATCATTTAATGCATCGCCTATATGCGCCAATGAGACATCATGCTTCTTCAACAAAAAGTCTAAATTTTGAGAAATACTGCCATCAAAATCTTTCGCCAGGTCAAATAAAAAGCCCTTTCCAATTGAAGTTAAAACAGATCCTCGGTACGGCGACAAATGTTCAAAATTTACACCTTGGCGTTGCAAATATGCAAAATAGCGCTTTTCTCTTAATGATTGTTTATCTCCAGACTTTGACACTTTGATACATAGCGATGAATTCTCAGGGTGAAGATAACATAGTCGATCACGCCCCTTGCCAATCAGCATTGGCTCATCCAACTCAATCATGCTACTGCTGCCTCAATGCACTTCACCCCGATCTGTTGATACAGTTTAGCGAATTCTTTCGGCAGTGTTGCGTCGGCTGCCAATATCGCTTGCACCTGAGCATCGGCGCGCAAAAGTTTTGCGGTGATTAATGCTGTCGAAACGTCACCAACAATAGTCACCGACGGCTTAAGCATGGGTAACATAGCTTCAAACGGTATTAGTGCCGGCAATATCGTTACTGTTTCTAATTTAGCCAACTGCAGCCCATCGATATGCTGGTCTCGAGGGTGATATTTCACCGCGATACGCAGACCCTGGGATATTTTTGTCGAGAGATAATCTCTACATTGCTGAGCATATGAGGGATTAGACTGCATGATTGACTCATGCGGTAGCGTCATTATCAGATCAAAATTGCTAAAATCGATATTTGCAGCATATCGATCAAGCAGCAGCTGACAAAATGTTTTTAATCGACTTGCAGACCAATACTGTTGATTTAAATGCCGCACATTCTTAGTAGCAAGTAGCGGGTGAATTTGATCGGGATACGACGCATAAATGGTTTTAATCCATGCAGAAGCCCCAACTGTTGCAGGATGTTTCCACCACCAACCATAGCTAAGCTTCTTTAAACCATTATCTAGCCACCTATCACTAAAGCGGAACGATGCGCTTCGGCCAACGTAGGTAAACGTTCCCTCATCCAGATAATAGCCATGCGGCGCAAGACCTTTGACTGTTGCAAGCTGCATAGCGTATTGAAACTCTATACGTCGATCATTGCCGACATAAATATGTGACGGTCGATAGCTTTCGATGAAATTGGCTAATTGCTTAAAGATTTTTTTACGCTGCAGAAACTTATTGATATTGCCACGCATTGATCGATAAAAAATTTGAATACTGCAAAACGGCGATTGCTCCCAGTTATCCAGTATCTCAGCATAGATATTGTCTTTTTCGGGTACTTGATCAATAAAAATCAGTGCAGCCTGCTGAATGTTCTCAGTATCGATAATCGCTATGCTGACCAAAAGGTGCAGCGGTGTAGAGACAAAAAACAGATGGTTAGAGCTATGCATAGTGGCTGAAAGATACTAATTTGCTTTGAGTGATGCACCATCAGGTATCATAATGCATCTCCATATAGAAATCTTCTGTTACCATGAAGCCAAGTAAATATGAATAAGCATAAAAACCGTCAGTTTTTAACCATTTACGGCCGGAAGGCCTGCGAAGAAGCACTGCAAGATAGCGATTTAAACATCAAAAAGCTGCACTTAGCCGATAGCAATAAACCTGCGAGTATTCTGCGCCATTGCCTAAGCCTAGCTGAGCAACGCGGTGTTGAAGTTACTTATCACTCTAAACGCGAGCTTTCGTTTATTTCTAAAAACAGCAAGCAAGATCAAGGTATTGCGCTAGATATCTTATCCAGCAAGCTTAATTCAATTGAGTCTTTAGACACTGATCATGCCCAACATATTGTCCTGCTTGATAATATAACTAACCCACAAAATATCGGTATGATAATTCGCTCTATCGCTGCGGGGTTTATTGACGGCTTAATCATTCCAGAAAAAGGCTGCGCTGCACTTGGACCGCTGGTCATCAAAGCATCCTCGGGCACGATATTTAAGTGCCCTATTTACCGCTGTCGCACAATCGAGCAAGCGCTTGAGGCGATTAAACCACACTATCGTATTGCTAGTTTAGATTTAGCGGCTTCTGTGAGCTTATTTGACTATGGCTTCGATAAGCCTAGCTGTTTGGTTCTGGGTAATGAGTCGACAGGCGTAAGCCAAGCCGTGCAACAGGCGGCGCAAGCAAGGCTGCGCATTGGCATGAATAACCAAGTTGAATCATTAAATGTGGCCGTAACGGCGGCCTTAATCGCGTTTCACCCGGCCTTGCGGCAATTGTGACCGTAAGCCCTTATTTGCTAAGGTAGGCCATTGCCGACTCAAGCCCTTCGATTGTCATCGGATACATCTTATCATCGCTGAGCTGCTGACAAATCTCTATCGATTGCGTCCAATGCCACTGCTCTTCAGGGACTGGATTTAACCAAACCAGCTTATCAAAATTGGCTTTCAGCTTTTCAAACCAGTAGCGTCCAGGCTGCTCGTTCCAAAATTCCACACTGCCGCCTGCCTGCAATATTTCATACGGTGACATCGATGCGTCGCCGACAAAAATAATCTTATAATCACGCGCATATTTATGCAGAATATCATTCACCTCAATCATCTCAGAATTTCGGCGCTGATTGTTTTGCCACACACCGTCATATAGAAAATTATGAAAATAAAAATATTCTAAGTGTTTAAATTCACTGCGCGCGGCTGAGAATAATTGCTCACATACACGAATAAACGGATCCATTGAGCCGCCAACGTCAAAAAACAATAAAACTTTTACCGCATTGTGTCGTTCAGCGCGCATTTTAATATCCAACAGACCAGCGTTCCGCGCGGTCGCCGAAATAGTATTATCGAGGTCTAACTCGTCTTGCGAGCCAGTGCGTGCAAATTTACGCAAGCGCCTGAGTGCAACCGACATAGTGCGCGAAGTGATTTCATTAGAGTCATCTAAATCTTTAAACTCGCGCTTATCCCAGACTTTGACCGCACGCTTATTCTTGCCATTGGGGCCAACCCGAATGCCCTCAGGATGATATCCTTCCTGCCCGAACGGTGAAGTGCCGCCGGTTCCAATCCATTTATTGCCGCCGGCGTGTTTTTCTTTTTGCTCTTCAAGCCGTTTCTTGAACTCTTCAATCAGTTTTTCTAAAGAGCCCAAACTTTCAAGCTTAGCTTTATCTTCATCTGACAGTGCTTTTTCAAATTCTTTACGCAGCCAATCTTCAGGAATTAAAGCCTCGAGTAAGTTATCAAAATCTTCCAAGCCCTCAAAATAGATACCAAAGGCACGATCAAACTTATCAAAATATTTTTCATCTTTCACCATGACCGCGCGGCTGAGCATATAAAATTGATCCATGCTGGCAAATGCCAGTCTTGCTTGTAAGGCACGAATCAGATCGAGTAGCTCTCGTATAGTTACCGGCACCCCGCTGTGTTTCAGGGTGAAGAAAAAATTAATCAGCATAATTAACGCTGTGCGCGCCGATGCATAAAGGCCAGACGCTCAAGCAAGTGTAAGTCTTGCTCATTTTTCATCAATGCGCCATAGAGCGGCGGCACCGCATTCTTGTTCTCTTGGTCGCGCAGAATTTCATCCGGGATATCATCAGACATCAACAGTTTAAGCCAATCTAACAGCTCTGAAGTAGACGGCTTTTTCTTTAAACCGGGAATATCACGTACCTCGAAAAACACATTCAATGCATCTGACACTAACTGTTGTGAAACCTTGGGGTAATGCACATCAATGATCTGCCTCATCGTGTCACGATCAGGGAATTTAATATAGTGAAAGAAGCAGCGGCGTAAAAATGCATCTGGCAATTCTTTTTCGTTATTTGAGGTAATGATAACGATCGGTCGCTGTTTTGCCTTAACCACTTCGCCGGTTTCATAGACGTGGAATTCCATCTTATCGATTTCGACCAAAAGATCATTGGGAAACTCGATGTCAGCTTTATCTATCTCGTCAATTAATAAAACCACCTGCTCATCGGCATCAAATGCCTCCCACAGTTTGCCTTTCTTAATATAGTTGGCAACGTTTTCAACACCCTCTACACCTAGCTGAGAGTCACGTAAACGCGACACCGCATCGTATTCGTAAAGCCCCTGCTGGGCCTTAGTCGTAGACTTGATATGCCACTGAATCAGCCGTTTATTTAAACCAGAAGCTAATTCTTCGGCCAATAAGGTTTTACCTGTACCAGGTTCACCTTTTATTAACAGAGGCTTAGCCAAGGCGATGGATGCGTTTACAGCAAGCTGCAGGTCTTCTGTAACAACATAGTTGTCAGTACCGGTAAAACTCATGATGTCTCTCTTAAACAATTAGGCGGCGATATGTGCGCCGCTATGAAAACGAAATTCGGTATCGGCCGTTTGAATCAGCTCAGTTTCCTGCTGGCGAAAAAACTCGACTCGCGTTGATATATCATAATCAGCATATTTGATCGCAAGCTTTAAATAATCCTGAAAATGCCGCGACTCTGACTTCAACAGCGAGGTATAGAATTTAGCCAGCTCGGCATCTAAATGCGGGGCCAGTTTGGCAAACCGCTCGCATGAGCGTGCCTCAATAAACGCACCGACGATTAAAGTATCAACAAGTTTTTGCGGCTCTTTGCTGGCAATATGCTGATGCATGCCTTTGGCGTAGCGCGACGCAGATACGGCAATATAATCGATATTGCGTTTTTTCATGATCGCAATCACCTGCTCAAAATGCCTTAGCTCCTCACGCGCTAACTTGGACATTTTATTTAACAAATCAGGCTTATCGATGCAGCGATTGATTAAGGTTAAGGCGGTAGACGCCGCTTTTTTCTCACAATTGGCATGATCTACCAACATCAAGCTTTGATTGGCCAGGGCCAAGTCAATCCAGCTTTGCGGGGTTTCACAGCCAAGAAAATCAGCTAATTCAGGAATGGTGTACATGCGTTTATTATAGCGACTTATTGGACGCTTTAATACGGCTGTCAAACACCGCTGTATTGATTAAAATAGCGCTGGTAATGAGCAACAGAAAGCGA
The DNA here is from genome assembly GCA_013215025.1 of Pseudomonadales bacterium. Taxonomy (NCBI): domain Bacteria; kingdom Pseudomonadati; phylum Pseudomonadota; class Gammaproteobacteria; order Pseudomonadales; species Pseudomonadales bacterium. The sequence continues at coordinate 3,313 of JABSRR010000149.1, read as the reverse complement.
ATAGAACTCTTTGTCCATATCTTCGTAGAGCTCAGCCAGCGACATATGCTGAAAGGATGGCCTTACTTCAAAGCCAAAGCGAAGCGTATCGCTTATTTGGCTGGCGCCAGCTTTTATCAATTCAAATAATTGACAGTGCAGATTGCGATGCTTAGGCAATCGCACAGGCTGTATATCTAGTTGAGCTATTAGACTTTCGTCACAAACAATGTTTAACCGATGATCAACAATAGTTGTAAGTAAAGATGCTAGTCGATTCTCAATGGCCTGTTTCTGACGATCATCACAGGCATTCCACTGTATCACTTCATGCTTGTATCGCTTACAACCACGGCACACATCATCACCAATACCTGTCGTGCAAATACCTATACAAGGAGTTTTAACCATATTTGAGAGCCATAAAGAATACTTTTTTAAATAACATGCTTGATAACAGTGACTAAACGTAAATTAGCTCAAATAAGACCTCATTGCGCGAAAAAGCTTAAAGTTGTAGTTACACCTTGAAAAAGACGCATTGGCGTTAACTTCAGACATATAGTCAAATTTTAACAAAAAAAAACCGACTTCGTAGAAGTCGGTTTTTTAAATATGGCATCCCGTAGGGGGTTCGAACCCCTGTTACCGCCGTGAAAGGGCGGTGTCCTAGACCACTAGACGAACGGGACAGATATTGAAAAAACAGGTTTAATCACTGCCCTTTCAAGTGCTGCGTATTCTACGGATTTAGCCTTTATTGGCAAGCGTTTTTACGAAAAAAATATGCTTTTACGATAAAAACAAAAATAACTGTGCAAACAATCACCGACGAGAAAAAATAAGGCGCCTGCGGCGTCAGAGAATAAAGAAATCCACCAATCAACGGTCCAATCACAAAACCCAGTCCAGAGACAGAAGCGATGATACCTGATAGCCCTCCCTGCTCTTGCGGCAGCACAGATTTTGATGCAGCAGCGGCAAGGCTTGGGCCAATTAAGCCAAATGCAAAACCAAAACCAGCTAAAGCTAGCATAAGGTGCAGCAACTGCGATGATAAGGCCAACGCTAAAAAACTCAGCATTAATACGGGTAAGCCAAAGCCAATATAATATTCAGGCGGAAAACGAAATCGCTGCACTACAAACAACTGCGCAAATAACATCGCTGCTGATGAGACCATCAATGAGAGTGAAAAATAACTGGCTGCCTCAGCGGTACTAAGGCGCAGCAAGTCTTGAAAATAAAAGCCTAGCGTTTGCTGTACCATGCCCATCGCAAGATATAACAGCAAGCAAAGCAAGGTATATTGACGGTATCGCTGGTCGAAATAGCGCAGCGGTTTATTCCTCTGCTGCTCTAGGCCTGATTCATCAGGCCGCGTATGAGGCAGAGACAACATCACGATCACTGCCAAGGCCAGACAAATTATCGCCTGCAACAGCAAAGGTGCTAAAAAGCTTATCGCAACTAAAAATACCAAGGTTGGCCCAAGCATAGAGCCAATCTGCGTTGCCGCTGCTAAACTGCCCAATGCCTTGGTACGCGCAGCGACTGACACTGAATCAATGATGTAGGCATTACTTGAAGGATAAGCTGCTGATTTTAATGCCGAATGAACAACTCGAGCCAAAAATAGCGCCAGGAACAAAGCAAAGCCACTGAGCCACTGTATCAGCCCAAGCCATGCAACCAGACAAAACAGGGCCATGCCAAGCGCATAGCCAAACAGGCCGAAAACAATGAATGGTTTTCGGCCTAAGCGATCACTGAGCCTACCCCAAAACGGCGTAAAAATTGAAAAGCTAAGCGCAGTAACCGAAGCCAGTACAGTAATTGCCAGCTCTTTGGGTTGGTAATATATACCCCAGGCCGGCAGATCAATCACTAACTTATCGATCTCAAGCGCCCTACCTAACATAGGCATAATGGCAAATTCGATGCTTTGCCCAACACCTAGGACAAACATGCCTAACATCACCCATCGCAACGCAAATAGGCGCTGATGAAACATTTTTCGCATGGGCTTATTGGTATTGCTTTAGTTGATAAAGCAAGTCGGTAACTGTGGCATAAAGCGAGATGTTTTTGGCTTGATAAGCCTCTGTTTGAAGCTGCGTTAATTCATCAATAACGCTCAACAAAGCCGCTTCTGGCAGCTCAACCATATTGGGGCCTGCATCTTTAAGCTGTTGCTCAATCGGGTTAGCAGCCATATAAGCAGCAGCCAATGGATCATCTTCGACATCTAAAATGATAGCGTTATTTGGGTCAGATTTAGCCGTATCAGCATAATTTTGAATTTTCTCTTCTAGCTCAAGCTGTTGACGCTGCTCAACACGCTGCTTTAATGGCGGCTTCGACTGCCCCTCAAGCAAAATCGCCTGACCCCGCGCTGACAAATTACCAAACGCATTCCAGTCATATTCAACAAACAATACCGCCTGTGCACCGCGCTGTTTGGCCAAATGTGCCAACACAATATCTGCCTGAGCTTTGGTCGGCTTGCTGTGGAAAAATGAAGGCCGATTTACTTCTGCTACTACCCAGCCTAGATAATCAATTTTAGACGCCTCAACACCCTCAGCAGTTAATAAGACTTCTGGCTTCTGATCGACCCTAAGCCCATCGAAGGCAATATCCGTATTGGTTGAATAAGTTGCGCAAGCAGATAAGGCTGAAATAATAAAGATAATGCACAAACGAGACATGATAGCGAATGACTGTAGTTATAATGAATATTTGGATATATGGTATATCTTTATGCTTGAGTATTCACCGTTTAATTATCTTGGCTTAAACCATGATTGACCTCAACACTCTACATTGGCAGACAAAATTAAACCTTGAGCCTCAATACTGGCCTTTACGAATTGACGAAATTTGCCAAATCTCGTCTAGACAACTCTGTATTCGAGCTGAGTCACTGCCAAACGCATTATTTAGCAGAGAAGACGTGTTAGCGACATTTTCATCGTTTGTGCGCTACTCCAGGCATCGTTCAATTTGCTTGCTCATAGACAGGCCCGAGCTACTTTTGAAAGACGATAGCGACCTACTAAAACTTCAGCGACGATTATCATCGAGCATTCAAATCCGCAAGCCACAATTAGCACTAGCCAACCCAGATAGACTTTTTGTGATTAGCGATCATGCAGGCTTTATCAGCCAGCCACTCGATGCGGAAGAGATGGGCTTTTACAGCTTTGAGGACAAGGTAAACACACTAAAAGCACAGCAAAGTTTTCAAGCCGATTGGCAGCGTGCAGAACCGAGTCGAATCTTACGGCAGCTTTCGGCGATCTGATCGAATAAGCCAGCGAATGTTATTTTG